>VGKZ01000026.1 GCA_016866815.1 Candidatus Peregrinibacteria bacterium
CAACGGGCTGCGTGTCACTTGCGAAGTCGCACCGCACCATCTGTTCCTCACGACGGAGGATTACGCGCAGCTCGGGGCATTCGGGAAAATGAATCCGCCGCTTCGAGAACGCGAGCACCAGGAAGCACTCTGGGCAGGAATCGCCGACGGTACTGTCGACTGCATAGCGACGGACCATGCGCCTCACACGATCGAAGAGAAGAAGAATCCCAATCCTCTCTTGGCGCCGAGCGGCGTTCCGGGCGTCGAAACCATGCTGCCACTGCTGCTCACTGTGGCTTCCGGCTCGTGGCCTGGTTCGACCCTACGCCCTACGCCCTACACCCTCACCCATGACGATATCCGCCGTCTCTGTTTCGAAAACCCCAATCGCATCTTCGGTCTTGGAAAAAAGAAGGACGATGCCACGGTGACAATCGATACGGAAGCACTTTGGACTATCGAAGCTGCAAAGTTACACAGCAAATGCGGGTGGACGCCGTTCGAAGGTTGGAGGGTACAGGGAAAGGTTGTGGGGGTTGAAGGAGGGTAGAGGGGGACGAGGGGAACGAGGGTAGCAAGGGCAACGAGGGCAGCAAGGCGAACAAAGGCAGTACAGAAAAATGCGCACATTGTTCCCTTGTAAACCTTGTACCCTTTGTTGCCCTTTTCCTTATTTCGCGCAGAACTTCTCGCAGAACGCATCGACCATCTTTTCCATGATGCCGTGGAACTCGTCCACCCGGGCCGGGATCGCCTTCAGCGTGTCTTCTTCGGTGTAGAGCCCCTGATTGATTTCAATCTGGATACCGGGGACGAGAAACGGCGGAATACGCCTGCGGTGACAGTGGTGTCCGAGGATGTATTTGCCGGAATACGGAAAGTTGATGGAGACGCTGTAGCCGTGGTCTTCGAAGAAGCTGCGGAAGAACACGGTGTGCTCTCTGGTGCAGGAAGAGAAATTCGCGTTGCCGAGATTGATGTCCGGGCGCTGGATACCGCTGTCGCGCCGGAGCTTTGGACCATACGGGAGGAACGAGTGGCAGTCGATGAGGAACTGTACCTTGGGAATGCCTTCCTCCAGCGCGTCATGGAACGGTTGGTGGTACTTCACGATCAGCTCATCCATCACCTCCTGCGTCGGTTCCACGGTGTACACGCTGCTGCCGTCCCATGTCGTATGCACAGATACCCCCTCTGCGGAGAGTTCGTACTCCTTACTGATGTCGTCGGGTGCGCGGTTCACGTCGACGATGACGCGCGAATACCCGTACTTCACGATGTGCACGTTCGAAATTGTGAAGATCTTATCCGTGTAGAGATCCGTGTATCCCAGCAACTGCTTTGGCGAAAGCGCGACGATCTCCGCAACTTCTTCGGGGACAGTGGGACTGGCGTGCGGGATGGAGAGGAGAATCGGTCGGAGGGCACTGCGAGCACTCATGGGGTGATCACGGTGTACTTCTGCTGCAGGAATTGCGTTGCAGGGAGGACGGTCAACGTGCCGGAGACATCCAGTACCACGCTCGTCAGTGTAAATTCCTTCACTGTGCCGGTCGTACCGTCGATCGACACATTCGATGACGGCGGAATCTGCCGTTTCACCTGCGAGCAGGCGACGACGTTGTCCAGGACGGTGCGCGCACCGAAGGCCAGGCCCAGGCCGAACATCAGGAGCACCACGGACCCCAGTGTGATGATCGCATCGAGCACGTAGTCGAGTTCAAAGCCGATCTGGTCGAGTGCGGCGACGAAGACGAAAATGAGAACAACAGTCTGCACGGCACCTCCGATGGACTTTTTGTAGGCAACATTCACGTGTCCGAGCGCCTGGATCGTCAGGATCTGCAGCAACTTTGCGACGAGCATGCCAACGATGATGATGAGGACTGCAGCAATCACTTGCGGAATGAAATGCGCGATGAGTGCGAGAGCGTAGCTCACCTGCGTCATGTGCAAGGTGTCTGCGGCAATGACGAGCGTGAAGAAGATGATGAGCCAGAATACGAGCAAACCGAGGATCTCGCTCGCGGTCTTCCGGATGCCGAGATTCTTCAGGAAGGTGGAGAGCGGCGTTTTTGCGGCCAGCTTGTCGATGGCGAAAAATCCGAGGATCCACAGCACAATGTGATGGACCAGCACGGCGACCAACCATCCTGCGAACAGGAAGAGGATCGCGAGCAGCGCCTCGGGGAGAAGCACCGTCGCCTTTGTTATCGCTTCGGAGAACAAATTGGTCAATGTGGTACTGATACGGAGCATAATGTCGTTCATGCGAAGCAGTATAACACACCTTTTAGCCTGCTTCTAAGCCAAAAACAGAAGGTGTATGTTTAACTTGACCTTGTGGAAGGTGTCTCTAGAATCTCCCCAACTTATGAGAAAAGTAGAGACATCTGGGGATGGTCATGTATCAGAGCAAGGATCAAGGTTTTCGGATGCGACAATCCAGCGCCTGCAGAAGCAACTCGCTCACATGCAGTCGACTACAAAGAATACCGACATACTTGCCGACGTGGCATATGCCCTCGAAGAAATACGCAGGGGCACCTATAACGGTATTTGTAATGTCTGTGGTGAGGAAATACCTTTCACGCGGTTGGTAGTAGTCCCGTACGCACAGCATTGCATGCCGTGTCAGGTGCGTCTTGAATTATCGGAGTTGGGCCACCAAGGCCGCTCTGCAGCGCACTGGAGCCGAGTTGCAGGCGATGAAGCGCCAGATCATGTAGATCATAGAAGTGTGGCTGCTGACTGATCAGGGAACAGTGCCGAGAGCTGTACGAAGATCGGAAACGGTTTTCACCGTGCTCTGTAGAGCATGAGGCGTGTAGTCGTGCGGAACGAGGATGAAATCCATTCCCACCACTGTTGCCGCATCGCGGTCGAACGGCATGTCGCCGATGTAGAGACACTGCTCCGGTGCTGTGCCGAACTTCTCTATACACATCCGTAGTCCGTGTGCCTTGTTGTCGAAGTCGTCGTCTGTCAGGAGAACATCGACAGAGGAGGACAGCGGCAGGCGTTCGTCTATCGCATGCACGTAACTTCTGTGCGATCCGGTCACGATCCCGATGGGGAGTTTTCCTCGCAGGGATGCAAGAATATCTTTTGCGCCCGATACCCATTCAATCTGTGAGCGCAGGTACTGTTCGTAGCGGCGGTCGCGTTCGGCGCGGATTTCTTTTTCCAGTGACGAATCAACACCGAGCCATTCCAACCACTCGCGCAACGGTACTCCCTTCGGGTAGAACTCACGAAATTGTGCGGCCGTGAACGCGATGCCGCGCGGGCCGAATGTATCGTGGTACGCCTGTTCCCAGAATTTCGGAGAATCGATCAGCGTACCGTCGAGATCAAAGAGGATAGCTTTGGTACGAAGCGGCAAGCGATAAGCGGAAAGATGTAAGAAGCGTAAAGCTTTTATCTGATGTCTTACAGCTTTTTTCATACTTCCGCAAAAAGCCGTACACACTTGTGCGCAGCTCTTTGTCGTATTACCTATAGCTTATAGCTTACGTCTTATAGCTTTCTCTTACACTTCCACAATGAACGGAATCACCATCGGCTCTCTGTCCAACTTCTTATCGAAGTAGCGGTAGAGCCCGCCCACGATGGCACGCTTGAGCGCCTTGCGGTCGGTCTCACCGCGGTCGACGGCTTCCTGATAGGCCTTCTTCGACCGCTCGATGACTTCGCGGGTGATGGTGTCCTGTTCGCTTCCGTACACGAGGCCGCGGGTGAGGATGTCCGGATCGCCGACGATGCGCTTGCTCTCTGCGTAGACGCGGAGCACCACGATGACGGCACCGGATTTACTCATGATCTGACGGTCGCGGATGACGCGCTGGCCTTCGCCTGCCGCGCCGCCCTTGCCGTCGATGATGACGTCGTGCATCTCGAATTTCTGCTTGCTCTTGCGGGCTGTCCCCGCAGAATCGAACTCGAGAATTTCACCGTTCGCCATCAGGTGAATCTGGTTTTCCGGATATCCGATCTTCCGTGCGAGGTCCGCGTGCGCCGTGCGCATGGCGGGTTCGCCGTGTTCCGGGATGATATGCTTGGGCTTCAGAAGTCTGTGCATCAGGAGGATATCCTCCGCATTGCCGTGGCCCGTCACGTGGAGCGCGAGCTCCGCGTTGGTCTTCACGATGGCGCCCTGCAGATGCAGGTTATTGATGACCTTTGCAACCGAACGCTCGTTACCGATGATCGGGTTGCTGCTGAGGATCACCGTATCGCCTTTTTTTACGGCGATGTGACGGTGCGTACCGAGACCGATGCGTGCGAGACCGGCCATCTCTTCCCCCTGGCTGCCCGTGGTAATGATGACCGTTTCGTTATCGGGAACTTTCTCCATGCCCGGGCCGACCTTTCGGATGAGGCCGCGCGGCGCTTTGATGTACCCGAGGTTTTCGGCGATCTCGATGTTGCTCTCCATACTGCGTCCGGAGATGAAGACTTTCCTGTTGAAGGTCTTCGAGTGTTCGATGACCTGCTGCAGGCGGTTGAGGAGAGAGGAGAACGTGGAGACGATCACTCTGCCCTTCGCATCGCGAATGAGGTTGAGCAATGTCTGGCTGATTTCCGCTTCGCTCTTACTGTGTCCCGGTTTCTGGGCATTGGTAGAGTCACCGATGACGGCGAGCACTCCTTTCTCTCCCAGCTCTGCGAGGCGCTGGAAGTCGGCGGGCGCTTCATTCATCGGCGTGAGGTCAAACTTGTAGTCCCCCGTGTGCACGATGACGCCGTAGGGCGTGTGCAGGGCGACGGCAGCGCTGTCGGGAATACTGTGGGTGACCTTCAGGAACTCCACTTCGACTTTGCCGATACGGGTTTTCTGGCGGTACGGAACCACATTGAGTTGCGACTTGCCAGTGAGGTGTTCCTCTTCCAGGCGCTTCTTCACGAAGGCCATAGTGAGTTTTGTGCCGAAGCACTGCGGAAATTTCAGTGCTGGCAGCAGGTGCTGCACGGCGCCGATATGGTCGAGGTGCCCGTGGGTAAAAATAACCGCTTTGATACGATTTTCCTTACCCTTCAGAGGCGTGATGTCCGGAATGAGGTAATCGATACCGAGCATGTCTTCGTCCGGAAACTGGAGTCCCAGATCGATGATGTATATATCCTCATCCACTTCAATGACGAAGCAGTTCCGACCGACCTGCTCGAACCCACCGAGAGGGTATGCGCGGATCTTCGTATCGCGGTTGGCAACGGGCTGCTGCTGCGGTTGCGCTTGCCCAGCAGGAGGGTGCTGTCCAACAGGACGACGGTCGCCTCGCCAGCCGCGCCGTCTGCGGTTCCTGCCCTGAAAGCCGCCTCCCTGAGGACGTGGCTGCTGCGGTTGAGGCTGTGCCTTCAACCAATCTCCGATGTTTTTCATTTCAGTACTATTGGAATAAAACGAATACACACACAGTGTACTCCCACAGGCGTGCAATAGCAAGCTTCGTTTGTCGAATAGTCATTTTTTTGGCTTCAGATAAATGAATTTTTACCTGTAAAAATCTGTTGTGTAGATCCGATGCACGATGTTCTGCAGTAGTCACGGTGAGCGGTGGTGAGGGATGACAGAGGTACACCGCAAACCTCGCAGACCTGCCTACCGGCAGGCAGGCCTCGCAGACATCATTGTCCTTGCCGATCTCCTCCTCTTTGCAGTACCCTGTCCCCCCGTATGAATGTTGCGGTGCAAACCGGCGCGAGTAAGGCCAAACGCGGAACGGCGCTTGTCTCTGAATCGCGCATGAGTGGTCGCGGAGAGGAGGTCGTGGTTTTGCTCCATGTGGAGGCTTCTCCCCAGGATGCCAAGCAGCTGGAAAAGGAGTGCCTCACTGTTGTGGAACATGCGCTTCTGGAGACGGACGGTGATGCAGCAGAGCGCTTGGATGGTTCTCTGAAGGAAATGAACGGTCTCTTTAAGGGGCTGAGTGTTGCGCAGTCCATCGGGGAGATCCATGCGATTGTCGCTATCGTCGATACCGCAGGTATTCTGCACGTTTCCCATGCGGGCCGCGCGGAGGCGTACGTCGTTCGGGGTGGCGCAGCCAGCCAGATCACCGAGTATACGCGCGGGAAATCGATGCCGGCATTCGTGCACATCGCGAGTGGCGGCTTGGAACCAAGGGATGTCATCATCTTCTCTACACAGCGCTTGTTGCGGACGGTAACGCCGGCGCAACTCGCGCAACTCGCGCAGCGCGGTGATCACCTCATGGATGAACTCACCATGGAGCTGGAATCCGAAGGAGAACAGGCGGCGCTCGCCATCGTGAGCGTGTCCGGACGGGCGCAGGCCGGTGCCGAGAAAGCTCAGCTGAACGTCGAAAAATCGACACGTGCGCGAAGAAGGACCACTGTGATGGGTGTGCTGAGCGGTGCCGGTGAGACGGTGATGTCTCTCGTGGGGCGTCTGAAGACCATGGTTCCGGGATCCCTCGCTTCCTCCGTTCGCAAGAAGTCTGCGGGCATCATCAAGGACCTGAGCGATCCCAAACGGAAGCGCCGCGCACATCTCTTACTGCTTGCCGGCGTCGTAGCGGTGTTTTTGGTCATTTGGGTGGTCGTGAACCTCTCCACCGGAAGCCAGCGACGTCAGACACGGGCCGAGCTGGAGAGTCGTCTGGAAGAAGTGGGACAACTGTTGCGCACGGCGGAGAACAGGCGTCTCTCCGGTGAGATCGACAGTACCAACGCCATTCTCGAGCAGGCGCAGGAACGTGCGAAGCAGGTGATGGACAATGAATCCAATCTCTTCCGTGCAGAAGCACTCGGTCTTCTGGAGAAGATCCAGACGAAACGTGAAGAGATCAACAACATCGTGCGCATTTCTCCCTACCCCGTTGCCAACCTCTCTGCGAAGGACGATGCCGTCGATGCTCTGGGTGTTCTGCCGGTGAAAGAAGGTGAGTTTGCCATCTACGATCGCCAGAACATCTACCGTGTCCTGCTCAGTGCTGTCGATAATCCGGAACGTGTGGTCGGTGAGGAGTTGATTCTCGATGGCGATGCGTTTCCTCGGTACCAGACCATGCTCTTCATGCTCACAGACCAGAGTGTCATCGAACTCATCAACGGTCAGCCGACATCCATGAAGACCGATGATCCCGCAGGATGGATCAAAGGCACGGACGTGAAGACGTACCTCCGGTATTTGTATCTCCTCTCACCGGAGAACAACCAAATCTACAAGTACGAGCGTCTGACCAACCGCTACGGTCCGCCCGCCCAATACAATGTGAACGGGGACCTCTCCGGAGCGCTGGATATGGATATCGACGGCAGCGTCTTCATTCTCAAGAAAGGCGGACAGGTCGTGAAACTGCTCCGCGGCGAGGTACAGCCCTTCGCAGTGCGTCACCTGCCGGAAGGAGCTCTGTCGGACGCAAGCAAAGTCTTCAAGGTGCCTGACGGCCACCTCTACTTCCTCGATCCCAAGCATGCCAAGGTCATTGTGACGACGGACGGTGGTGCGACGGGTGGAGCTTCGTACGTGAAGCAGTTCGTACTGCAGGGCGATACGCTCGGCGAACTCCGGGATCTCTACGTTGATGATGAGGAGAATAAGCTGTATCTGCTGGATGCAAAGAGAGTGCATGGAGTGGATCTACGGTAAAGCTGTAAGCGGTAAGCCGGAAGCTGTAAGCTTCTTTCATGCGCGTTCTGACGTTTGGCACCTTCGATCATCTCCACCCAGGACATATGGCCTATCTTTCTTCCGCGCAGCGCCGGGGCGATCTCTTTGTCATTGTTGCCCGTGATGCGACGGTTGCCCTGGTGAAGGGAAAGAATCCGGTGCAGACAGAACAACAGCGCGTTCAGGCTGTTCAGGCAGCGTTTCCCGGCGCAACGGTACTCCTCGGTGATACGGATGATTATCTCAAGCCCGTACTCGACGTCCGTCCGGATCTCGTCGTCCTCGGGTACGACCAGCACTTCCCTCCCGGGGTTTCTGCGGACGATCTCCCTTGTCCGGTTGAGCGCGCGGAACCGTTCGAACCCAAACAGCACAAGAGCAGCCTGAGGAAACAGGCCTGAATACAGCCCAGAGAAGGGCTCTTGGCATGAAACGGCAAATCTGCTATACTGATTCGATTTGGAAGACACAAACATCGTGACCCCGGCAGACACTGGTGACGACCGCCCCCCTCTCTGGAAACAGATCCTCGGTGCGGTTATGGGTGGCGGACTCGCCCTCTGTCTCTACTACGGCTACGAGTATGCAAAGCCCGCCGTGACGGCGTACCTCACGCTGCCCCCGGTGGAGGGCGGCCGCATGTACGATCTCGGTGCGGCGAATATCGCCAACAACAGTCTGGAGAGCGATGAACGCAAACGGATCGTCAGCCGCAACAACCGTGCTGCAGCTTTCATTGAAGGCAGCGATGTGCAGGTGCAGAAGGTCGAAGATCATTCCCTGGATATCATGTGGCCCGAGGCTGAGAAGGTCTTGGCAAAGAAGCAGGGTGTTCCGAAGACCGAGAGCGGAGTGATGCTGGCCGGAGTAGATGCAGCTGCGATTGCAGATGCGGGGGAACCGGAAGCAGTGGAGGAAGAGGAAGAGTCCGATGACTGGGAATCGCTCTGGAGTGAGATGAAAAAGGAAGATGCCGACAAGAAAACGACCAAGAAGATCTCCCATGGAGACGCCCTTCCGGATTCAGGATTCGGTGCGATGATTGCGATCGCAGGTTCCGCAGCAGGCGGAGCGTATATGAGAGTGCGCCGGAAGAAGACCGCGTGAGGATGATTCGGGTATGATCGGAGCGTATGGCTTTCGTCATTCCCGGTTTCTATTTCCTGATCGGCGTGTGTCTCGGCAGTTTCGGTAGTGTCCTCATCACGCGTTTTGCGAGAGAGCGCAGGAGTATCAGAGGTCGTTCCCGTTGCCTTGGGTGCATGCGTGTCCTGCGCCTGTGGGAACTGATCCCCGTTGTCAGTTACATGGTTTTGCGTGGCAAATGCGCCCGGTGCAGAAAGCACATCGGAATTCTCTACCCCTGTCCGGAGCTCTTCAGTGGTGTGCTGTTCGTTCTCGCATTCATCCATGATCCGCAGCCGATCCCTTCCCTGCTCCTCGGTATTGCGCTTTGGCTCCTGCTCATCATTGCCATCACCGATGTTTTCGAGCATGCCATCCCCGATATTTTTTCCGTCACCCTTGCGGTCGTGGGACTCACACTCTGCGCGTACACTCGGCAGAACCCACTCGGTGCCATCATCCTCGGCGCGGGATTCTTCGGGGTGCTATGGCTTCTGAGCAGAGGGACATGGATCGGCAGCGGTGACGTCATTCTCGGAGGGGCCATCGGAACCGTGCTCGGCGACTGGCGATTGATGTTGGCGTGTCTCTTTCTTACGTACGTAGTCGGTGCAGTGATCAGCAGCGCACTGCTCGTCACTGGCAGAGCACACCGCAAAAGTGCTGTGGCGTTTGGCCCATTCCTCGCTCTCGGAACTCTCATGACTATTCTCTGGAGAACCCGAATCATAGAAGGAGCAGCGGTGTATTTTGGGATCTATTAAAATCCGGGCTCTCGCCCGATTTGAGCATGAGCCCGTGATTGCCGGCAACGGCAGTATCGGGATCTCACCCGTGCCCGCTCCTTACGGAAAGGCATGCTCGTTGTGGCTGTACTCATAATATAAAAAAACAGGATTTTGTCAAGGCGTAGAGACGCACCGAACAGCCGAAATCGCTGATGTTTATGCGAAAAGGTAGTGCATAATCGGTTGTGTGGTGAAAACCATCGCCCAGAACCGGAAGGCACGCTTCGATTACGACATCCTCGAAACGATGGAGGCAGGGGTCGTGCTGACGGGCCCGGAGGTGAAGTCCTGCCGCGAGGGACACGTCAGTCTGGCCGGAGCGTACGTCTCGTTCTTCGGAGGGCAACCTCTCCTCAAGCATGCGACAATCAGTAAGTATTCCTGCGCCTCAAGCGTCACGGACTATGAACCGATGCGTGACCGGAAGCTCCTGCTGAAGAAATCGGATGTTGCGCGCCTGGAATCCGCCGTTGCGGAAAAAGGTGTTACCCTCATTCCGCTGGAAGTGAAAGCCGGAAAATTCATCAAAGTGGTTCTCGGTCTCGGCCGCGGACGAAAGCGACATGACAAGAGGCAGAAAATCAAGGAACGCGAGGTGGGCAGACAGCTGCGGGAGAAAGGCGATTACTGAGTCTCAGAGATTCTCCGCAACGTCACTCGGTGTAACACCCTGCATGCGTGCCATACAGGCGAGGATGGCGACTTGAATGGTCCGTGAATACTTGTCCTCATTCATAAAGAGAAGTGCCTCCAACGTGTGGATGCAGTAGGCGATGTCCTCCTGATTGTTATCCAGAACAGAACGAAGCGTTGTTGCTCCCACGATAGGCATGCGTCGCTGCATCTCCGATATATTCTCCTGTGTGACTGGAATGAGTGGAACGATATAGTGATTGAGGACGTTTATCGTGCTGCCATCCAGGATGGCAGGACCGTCTTTACGGAGTTCCGTTTCCAGTGCATCCAGTACTTCTCCGTTCCTAGGATTGATCTCCAGCCACATATCGGCAATCTCATTGGTGACATCCTGGCGCAGGTCATCGGTGAACACCGCGTGTCCGGTCAGCATCTTCCGGATGCGTTTTCTGCGGTCCAGAGAGAGCTCCATGACATTGCTGTAGTCCGGTTGCAGAAGCTCTGGCACTGCCTCCCTCGCGATATCCGACATCGGTGCTTCAGGCGTGTGCTCAATGTTGATCGAGCTGCCGACGAGAGATTTTGCAAGAGCGTGTTCCTCCAGTGTGCCTTTCAGAATACATTTCGGCACACCCTGCATCTCTACGATTTTGCCTTTGTGCGGATTCCAGAGCGGGTGTGCGGGTGTCGAGACGACGAGGGGACGTTCCTGTCTGTTTCTTGCCAGAATGCCCATGGTATCCCGGGTGCGTATCAGCAGGTCGTTTACAGTGAACTGCCTCCCGCCGCCCGCGTTACTTTTTTTGTGCAGTGCAATACCGTACCGCAGTAGAGAGAACGCCCAATGGGTGATGATGCGGTTGCAGTCACGCAGCGTGCGCTCGGTGGTACCGCGTTTGAGCAGGGCCTCGCGGAGCTTCGTTGCAATATCAGCATGGTAGTCCTGCAGGGTGACATCGACCGATGTCTTCGTTTCCAGATACCATGGAATATTGAAGTCACGCGCGTGCTCGCGGCAGATTTCCTCGCCGGATGCCGCCATGCAGCGCATGACGTTGTGCATCTGCTTCGACGCGTCGAGGAGTCCGGCGGTGTAGAGCGCGGGACTCTCGGGAACCGGTTTGGGTACGGCGAGCTCTTTGGACATAAGGGCGCACTTTACCTTTCTTCATCGCAGAAACAAGCCATTTCCCCAGTCTTTCAGCATCAGATAAAGATGATACTTCGGTTTCTCCGCACTATTCGGTATTCTCATTTCCCATGTCCCTCCTCCCTCCCCAAATTCAGAAAACCATCGAGGAGTTCAGTAAGCTCCCCGGGATCGGTCCGAAGTCTGCGGAGCGGCTGACGTTTCATCTGCTCCGGTCTTCGAAGGCTTCTCCTGAAGGTCTGGGGAAAGCGCTCATCGATTTGAAGTTGCAACTTCGGTACTGCCATGACTGCCAGATGGTGACGCTGCAGGACCAGTGCAGCATCTGCGCGGACGGGACGCGTAACCGCACACAGATTCTCGTCGTGGAGAATCCCCTTGATGTCGTCGCGTTTGAAAAGACTTCCTACAAAGGGTTGTACCACGTTCTCCATGGCGTACTCTCCCCCATCGACGGTCTGGGGCCGGAACAGCTCAAACTCCGCGAGCTGATCGATCGCTGCAAGGCCGGCGGGATTCAGGAAGTGATTGTCGCTACGAATCCTGATGTCGAAGGTGAAGCGACCGCAAGCTACATCCGCGAGAAACTCACGGGCATCGTCGAGCATGTCACGCGTTTGGCGCATGGGCTTCCCATGGGTGCGGATATCGAATTTGCGGACCAGGTCACAT
>VGKZ01000027.1 GCA_016866815.1 Candidatus Peregrinibacteria bacterium
CGGTCAATATCGACGACCCCAGCGAACTGTTGTTGGCAGAATTCCTGGCGTCACATTCTGTCTGATTCATGCGGATCGCCCTCTTCACCGCGACGGCAGACCGCACCAACGGCTACGGCAACATCACGTACGAACTCTCGAGACATCTTCACTCACTCGGGAACGAGGTTGTGTTGTTTGTGCCGCGCAATGAAGCGAAGTTCGTTGTCGAATGGAATCTGCCTTTTGAGATCCGCTGCGTGTTGCCGAAGAACGTCTTCCGTCTCTATCAGAAGGAAGGATGGAAGTACTTTCGCACAATCGATGTTTCAGGGTTTGATATCGTTCATTCACTCTTCTCTTTTCCATTCTGCATACCGGCGATGCGTTCCGCACGGAAGTACCGCAAGCCGTTCATGATGGGTGCGCAGGGGACGTACGGAGTGCGGCCTCTGACACAATTCCCCGAGCGATGGTTCCTGAAGCAGTGCTACCGCCGAGCGGCGGCCATCGCGGTGCCCAGCATGTATACCAAAGAGAAGATTTGCGAGTACGCCGGCGAGAGGTATCCGATTACCGTCATCCACAACGGTGTCGACTACGCTCGTTTCAGCCGTCCGGTCGATACCCGGAAAGTGCGTGAGCAATATGGCAACAAAAAAATTCTGCTTACCGTTGGCGGGCTCAAGGAGCGCAAGGGGCAGGATCTGGTTCTGCAGGCGCTCCAGCAGATTCGCAGTCGCAGAAATGATGTCGTCTATGTTCTGGTGGGCGAAGGAAACTGGAAACAAGGTCTGCAGCGCATGGCTGCGGATCTCGGTGTCGGCGATGCCGTGCATTTCGTCGGCAACAAGACCGGTGACGAACTCGTCGCGTACTTTCAGGCATGTGATCTGTATGTACACACACCGAAGGTCGTCGATCTCAACTTCGAAGGGTTTGGCATCGTGTATCTGGAAGCGGGAGCGTGCGGCAAACCGTCCGTCGCGACGGACGCCGGTGGTGTTCGCGATGCCGTGGTACACGGGGAAACCGGTGTTGTAATCAATGACGGTGATGTGACAGGTATCGCCAGTGCGGTGCTGGACCTCTTGGATCATCCCGATCGAATAGCCACGTTAGGCAGTGCAGCCAGGCAGTATGCGGAGAAACATGACTGGGCACTCATTGCCAAGTCCTTTATGGATCTCTATGTGCGGAACGCCTGTGTTCAGTGCGCTTCGCAATAGATGCGAGCAGACGCCAGCCGCTGTTCCCATTTGACGGGATCCACTCGCATTCCTTCCTGAAAGACAGAGTTGCTCTCCAGCTTTGCAATCAATGCCCGTACTATTGCAGGATCTGCACCGACTTGCATTTCCAAATCGATCGAATGCATAGTCATATTGAAAATCGTGCGAGCCACACGGGTCTGGTCTATTTCCGCTCCTTTCTCCTGTGCATAGGTTTCGGCAGACTCGATCGTCATCTCTAACATGCGTATAGCTTCCTCATTTCTTCCAAGACGCGGCAGTAGGAAGCCTGCTTTACTCATGACGGCGTACCAACCATCTACAGGGTCCCCGCCTTTCCTTGCTTCCATTTCGGATTGTTCCGCGACAGTAACCGCCTGCTCATAGAGGCGGCGCACCTCCGCCTGATCACCTTTCTGATTTTCCAAGTCGACCCCCTGCACACGGAGTGCCATATGCTCTTCATAGGAAATTTTTGATCGAGATGACCAAGAAGAACGGCTGTCATCTTGGCCCAGCTTTTCTCGCAGCATCGTCGACCATGCAGACATAGCATCGTATTGTTTTGCGCGGCGCTGACTTTCGATCACTTTGATGCACTCATCAGGCGAAAGTGTTTCTATACTTTGTGCAAGAAGGTTCATAAGCATCTTGTATGCAGGTCCCTGCTGACCAGGAGCAGCGATTGTCGAAGCATGATTCAGATTCTTCAGCATGTAGGGATGCTGACGAAGCATCGTGAGCATGGAAGGCAAGGCGCTCTCCACCGCAGCTTTGGATTGTTCGGAACTTTCGATATGGCGATCGAGAGCAGCCAAACATGAAGCAAGCTGTGTCGGATCAGTTGCTGCCGCTGTGAGTAATTTTGTTATGGTTTGTTCAATATTGACTGAGGTTTTCTCCTCAATTGGGGCTTCTGCACTTGGCTTTCCGTCCTCCGCCTGCTCTGTAGTACGCTCAATGCTCATAATCACATCTTATGGTATAAATCAAAATTTGTCAAATTACACCAATGCTGCTTGTCCGGGTCTTTTCCTTCCTCCACACTACCTCCGTGCGAAGTACAATCCTCATCACAGGGGGTGCCGGTTTCATTGGCGTCAATGCCGCGGAACGGTTTCTGAAGAAGGGGTGGAACGTCGTCGTGTTCGATAACTTCTCCCGTAGAGGAACCGAGATCAATCGCTCGTATCTCGAGAAGAATTTTTCGTCGGGTCTTGAAGTCGTCAAAGGAGACATTCTCAGAGATCAGAACAAGCTCGCGGAACTCTGTGAGCGCGCCGATGTCGTCTTGCATTTGGCTGCGCAGGTGGCTGTCACGACGTCGGTGGTGCAACCACGCGAAGATTTCGAAATCAACGCCCTCGGTACGTTCAACGTTCTCGAAGCGGTGCGTCAGTCAAAGAAGCGCCCTTCGGTGATCTATGCATCGACGAACAAGGTCTATGGCGGTCTCGAAGATATCGGTGTTGACGAAGGAGATCAGCGCTACAGTTTTTCCGGAGGTCTCAGCGGTGTGTCCGAAACGCAGCTCCTGGATTTCCATTCGCCCTACGGCTGCAGCAAAGGCGCAGCGGACCAATACGTGAGGGACTACGCTCGACTCTACGACATGAAGACCGTCGTCCTTCGTCAGTCATGCATCTACGGCCCGCACCAGATGGGCATCGAAGATCAGGGTTGGGTCGCATGGTTTATGATCGCCTCGCTTTTCGGGAAGCCGGTGCAAATCTACGGCAATGGCAAGCAGGTCCGTGACTTGCTCTACGTCGATGATCTTGTGGATGCGTATGAGCTGTGCGTGGAAAAGATGGATGCACTTTCGGGGCAGGTGTTCAACATGGGGGGCGGCGCCGGTAACACATTGTCGCTTCTGGAGTTCATGGATCTCCTCAAGAACGATCTGCACATGGATATCCGGTATTCCTTCGGGAAGACGCGCCCCGGTGATCAGCCGATCTTCATTAGTAACAATGATAAATTTACCAAAAAGACCGGCTGGAAACCGCGGATGGATGTGCGGACGGGGATCGGTAATCTTCTGCAGTGGTTGCAGGACAACCAAGAGCAGCTCTCGCAGTTCTACCGGTGAACGGAAGGCAGATTTTTTGAAGTTTTGGTTTCCAAGACCTCGTGAACGCCATATGCTGGTTCGGTGCGTACACCATGACGAACGAACGATCCAGCATCTCCGTTGTCCTTCCCTCCTACAACGAGAAGGATAATATTCCCGAGGCGATACACCGCATTACGGCTGCACTCGGTGACAGGTTGCATGAACTCATTATTGTCGATGACAACAGTCCCGATCGTACATGGGAAATTATCGAGCGGATTGCGCATCCAAAAGTACGGCTGATTCGGCGTATGGATAAGCGTGGACTCGCCTCAGCCTTGGCTGACGGAACGAATGCGGCCAAGGGCGATATCGTCGTGTGGCTGGACTGTGATTTGGGCATTCCACCCGAGGATATTCTCAAATTGACAGCCAAGTTGGACGAATATGACGTGGCCGTCGGTTCCCGTTATGTCGCAGGCGGGGAAGATACCCGCAGCAAATTTCGCGCATTCCTGAGTCTGGTGTTCAATACGTATACCCGCCTGATTCTGGGGAGGCACTTCTGGGACTGGACGTCGGGCTTTGCCGCGGTGCGGCGCGATGTCATACGGCGCATACCGCTTTCACCCTACGGTTTCGGCGAATACTTCACCGAATGGATCTATGACTGCACGAAGCAGGGTGTGAAGATTGTAGAAGTACCGTACTCCTACGGTTTGCGGAAGGCAGGCGCATCCAAGACGGACAGTGACGTCCGTGTGTTTCTCAAGTTGGGATATCGCTATGCACTTCGCGTGCTTGCGATCAGAATGGGCAAGACCCCCAAACACGCATGACAAATGCCACACATGTACAGAGTGCCGACTGGGTACGCACGATCGAAAGTGGAGAAGGCTACGTCGTGCCTCAACCGGAGATGTTTCGTCAGATGCTGCGTTCCATGCCGGCGTATGGGTTTTACCGGGCACTCAGCAGACATGTCCGCGACGGTGATACGGTGGCGGAAGCCGGTTGCGGATGGGCCACGTCCAGCTTCGTTCTCGCGGAGCGGGGCATACACGTCACTGCTATTGATATTGCGGAGCAGCTTATCACAGGTCTTCGTGGACTGCAGTCACGGCTCGGCGGGAAGATCGCGTCGCATCTCCATTTGATTGCCGGCGACATTCTGAAAGCACCAACCGTCACCGGCTGCGATGTTGTGTTCAGTGACGGCACCTACGAGCATTTTCATGAGACAGAGACACGTAAGCTTTTTTTGCAGAATATGCACCTCATGCTGAGGGAGAACGGTATACATGCCGTTTCCGTTCCAAACCTCTGTAACCCTATGTTCCGTTTCGTTGCGGACTTCAAGATGCCGACGATGCATACGTTCACACTGCGCTCTCTGGCTGCAGAGCTTGAGGCGGGCGGTTTTACCGTTCTGGAAACCGGCTATTCCTTTGTGAATCCCGGTTTCAGCCAGTGGCTGAAGTCACCGTGGATGCGGTACCCCATGCAGTTGTTTGCAGCGGCTTTTCCGTATTTCCCACGTTTTCTTCAGCATGTCTGCGCGGTGCACATCTGGTGTGTGACCAGAAAAACGTAAGAGAACGCATGCACTTCCATCCGTGAATCCAGTACGCTTTACGCGTTATGCAGCCCGTATACACCACCATCAAGCACTGTCGTGTCTGTCATGGCGAAGGCATCGTACCGCTATTTTCGCTCGGCAATCTGTATGTTTCCAATTTCCCCGAGAAAGCCGATGAGGGCATCCGTGCGCCACTTGAAATGGTGATGTGTGATACTTGCAAGCTGGTGCAACTGCGAGATACCGCTCCGCAGGAACTCCTCTACAGTCGTTTCTACTGGTACCGCTCCGGTGTTACGGACACCATGCGCAAGGCGCTTCGCAATATCACACAGCAAATTGAAGAGCGTATTCCACTCAAGTCCGGCGACATCGTTCTCGATATCGGTTCCAACGACGGCACGATGCTCCGGACGTACGAAGTGCCGGGACTTATCAAAGTCGGTGTCGAACCGGCATCCAATCTTGCCGAGGAGGGGAGGAAGGGGTTGGAGTATTTCATCAATGACTTCTGGATCTACGAGAATTTCAAGAAAACCGTTCCGGGAAAAGCAAAAGTGATCACAGCGATCGGCATGTTTTACGATATGGAAGACCCGAATCAGTTCATTCGCGATGCCGCGTATGCGCTCCAGGAGGACGGCGTGTTCATTGCACAGCTGATGTGTCTCAAGAACATGCTGGATACGAACGACGTCGGTAACATCTGTCACGAGCATCTGGAGTTCTACTCACTTTCTTCCCTTGAGTTCCTCCTCAACAAGAACGGATTTGAGCTCATCGACATTGAGCACAATCTGGTCAATGGCGGCAGTTACCGCGTGTTTGCCGGTCTCAAGGGGGGCAAGGCTCCCACGTGGCCCGGTGCCGCGGAGCGTCTGAAAAAATTCCGCGAAGAGGAAAAAGAGATGGATACGAAGAAAGTACACATGGATTTCTATGCGCGCATCGAAGACAACAAGCGCAAGTGCGTGGAGTTCATTCGCGATGCCGTTCAAAAGGGAAAGAAGGTCTGGGTCTACGGTGCGTCGACGAAAGGCAACACCATCCTCCAGTACTACGGCCTCGATCACACCATGATCACTGCCGCCTCGGAGCGCAGCCCCGAAAAATGGGGGAAATTCACCGTCGGTACAGGCATCCCCATCGTATCGGAAGAAGAGGCCCGAAAGGCCAAGCCGGACTATTTCCTGGTCCTTCCCTACGCCTTCTTCGATGAGTTTTACAAGCGTGAGGTAGAATGGAGGAACGGAGGCGGCCAGTTCATTGTGCCGTTACCGGAGTTTCGCATTGTGGAGTAATGGAATATTGGAATATTGGAATATTGGAATATTGGAATATTGGGGATTTGGGTGAAATTTGTTATACCGTCCCCTAATATTCCAATACTCTATTATTCCCATTCCATGCAAAAGAAAGCACTCGTTCTCGGCGTCACCGGACAGGACGGCAGTTATCTGACCGAGCTTTTACTGAAGAAGGGGTATGAGGTTCACGGATTCATCCGGCGGTCTGCGACGGGAAACACCGTAAACATCGATCATCTGTTGGATAAAATCACGCTGCACCGCGGTGATCTTGCCGATACTACGTCGCTCTATCGCACTATCGATGCCGTCAGGCCGCAGGAGATCTACAACGAAGCCGATCAGGACCATGCGGGATGGAGTTACGATCTCGTTGATTACGCGTCGGATATCACTGGTGCCGCACCGGGCCGTATTCTTGAGATCATCCGGCAGATTGATCCGACGATACGTTTCTTCCAGCCGCTGACGAGCAATATGTTCGGGCTCACGGATACGAAGACCCAGAATGAAGAAACACCGTTAAATCCCCAAAGTCCGTACGCATGCGCGAAGTCCTACGCATGGTCACTGGTGAAGTACTACCGCAACGTCCACAAACTCTTCGCTTCAACAGCGATCTTCTTCAATCATGAATCGCCGCGTCGGACGAATTCCTACGTCACGCGCAAGATTACGCAGTCGGCGGTGCGCATTTCCCTTGGGTTACAAAAAGAATTGAGACTTGGCGATCTCAGCGCAGAGCTCGATTTCGGTTTTGCCGGCGAATATATGGAAGCCGCATGGAACATTCTCCAACTTGAGAAGCCAGACGACTTCGTCATCGGAACAGGGGAGGCGGTATCCGTGCAGACATTCCTCGAAGAGACGTTCGCGCAGCTCGGCCTGAAGGTTGCCGATCATGTCGTCATCGACAAGGCGTTCTTCCGTCCCGGCAAAACGAGCACACTGATTGCGGATTACTCCAAAGCCAAGAAAGCCTTCGGTTACGAGCCCAAGGTCACATACAAAGACCTCATCAAAATCATGATTGAGCATGACCGGAAGCTGGAGAGCGTGAGGGTAGTGTAAGTATCGATGGGGTAGTATATTGACATATTTTAATTTCTACTATAATTTATATAATAGTGCTGAACATCGGTTGTTCGGTATATTCAAGTGGATCCTTTACATAAGGGGGATGTCATGAAGATTGTGGAGTTGTTCCCGGAGATCGCCAGGCGAGTGCGAGAGGACCACCTTGGTGGCGGTCTGATCACCCATCATAATTTTCAGCATGCGTATCGAGTGGGCCAAGCAGCCTATACGATCGCACTGAAACAGTGGGGGGACGAGGTCGTCGCGCGGAAGGCCGGAGTCGCAGGACTTGGCCATAACGCAGACCGACTCATCCGGCACCAGTTTGGCGTAGTGACTACTGATGCAATCCGCAATCTCCTCAGTCGATGGATCGGGGATGAGTTTGCGGACGAAGGAATCGCGGAGGTTCAGCATGCGGTCCTGAATCACGGTGACATCAACCGAGCCGGCGATGATCGCGTTCTGATCGCATTGAAAGATGGGGACAGATATGTGAACCTCGCACTGGATATCGTGATGCGGTCGGCGTTGCACTTCAGTACGCTGCCGCCTCTCGATTCTGTCTACTTCTTGGATGCTCCGGGGGCTACTTACAATGATCCCAAGAGTGTCTTGCAAGATGTCATGGCATCACTTGATTGGGTCGATCCAACGTCGCGCGTCTGCATTCGCACAACGGCCGCCCTTCGTATGGCTGGCCCGCGCGCCGCAGCACTGCGTTTCTATCGAGACACACTGCTCGCCCAACTCAAAGAGGAGGATGCCTTTCCCTTGTCCTGATCATAGGGTTCACTTGAAGCTCCGGTCCATTATGGCCCGGAGCTTTCACATGTCTGCGATACTCCGTACACACTCGCATACGTATTCGATCTCCTCGTTGGTAATGGCGAGACCGGAGGGCAGGTAGAAACCACGCTGTGCGATGTCTTCCGTCACGGGGAAGCGGTCTTTCGTTGGATAGAGCTCCGCGATCGCGGGCTGACTGTGGCACGGGTAGAAGAACTCGCGGGTATCAACACCTTTCTCTTTGAGCTTTGCGCAGAGGTCGTCTTTGCTCATGCCGAAGGACTTCTCGACCAGTACCGCGTACATCCAGTACACATTTTCCGCATAACCTTTCGTCACCGGCAGGCGCAATCCCTCGATGCCCTTGAGTCCTGCATTGTATAGCGCAGCCATGGAGCGCTTTCGGTCCAGAAATCTCTCCACGGATTCCATCTGACCGAGGCCGACAGCGGCCTGCAGGTTGGTGGGGCGGTAGTTGTAACCGAGTTCTTCGTGTACGAAGCGCTTTTTCTTCGAATGTGCCAGATCGGCAAGACTGCGGACACGTTCGTTGATCACATCATCGTTGGTACACACCATTCCACCTTCACCGGTCGTGATGATTTTGTTTCCGTAGAAACTGAATGCGCTAACCGTACCGAGCGAGCCGCATTTTTTCCCTTTGTATGTCGCACCATGTACTTCCGCAGCGTCTTCCAGTATTCCGATGCCATGCTCCTTCGCGATGGAGAGGATCGGATCCATATCGCAGCTGTGGCCGTAGATGTGCACCGGCATGATGGCCTTCGTTTTCTTCGTTATTCTGGCTTCTAGAAGCGACGGATCGAGGTTATAGGTTTCGGGGTCTACATCGACGAAGACCGGTGTGGCACCCGTGTACATCACCGCGAATGCCGACGCGATCATCGTGAAATCCGGGACGATCACTTCATCGCCGGGACCGACGCCAAGGCCGAGGAGTCCCAGGTGCAGCGCGGACGTTCCGCTGGTCGTGAAGAGCGCGTGCTTCACACCGATGAAATCGGCAAATGCCTTTTCGAATTTCCCGATGCACGGACCTGCCGAGGAAATCCATCCGGTTTCCATCGCTTCATTGACGTAACGCTTCGCTGCATCGGTAATGAGCGGAGCATTCACCGGTACTTTGCGGGAGGCACTCATCGCGAATCGCGGAAAACTTTATCTTTCTCTTTGCCGGGGTAGGGCCCCTGCTTCACTTCCAGTATCCGTGTCTTCTCCAGCATCTTCAGCTCGTGTCCGCCGCGAATGAAGACGATGCAGTCGCCGCCTTGAGCAATAGCTTTGCCAAGCGCATTCCATTCCTCATCGTAGACCGTGACTTCCACCTTCCCTTCCTGTATCCACAGAAATTCTCCGACATGCTGCAGATCAATCGAACGGGGCAGGTGACTGTGTGCTTTGACCTCGTATCCTGCTTCGCGACTGAAGAGGATGACCTGCAGTGGATCGTTATCTTCGGTCACGCTGAGGACATTTGGGCAGGCGATATCTGCGTGAAATATCTTGGCGTACACCATACCGTCTTTGCCAATGACGAGCGGCATGTTCATGCGCTTGAGTATAGTGCAACCCTCTTGCTTGCAGAATGCCGATGCGGCATTTTTGTTATAGTTTGATGCTATTGTGTCGCAAAATAGACATATGTCGCGAAACCCGCACTTGCTGCGGGTTGTAGCGACTCTTTTGAAGGGAAGGACCTGCCTGCCGGCAGGCAGGGAGCTCGTGAGAGGAAACCGTAGGTTTCCTTTCACGCCCACTCTCCGTCCAGGCAGATGATCAGCGCATTTGCGAAGGAATAGGGTGTTGAAAATTGCCGGGAGAGTGCGCGATCAGCAGTGGTTTCTTCCCATTGATGCTTTGCAGTACGCTCAAAGTAGTGCTTCTTTGCGACAAGGTTGTCCCGTTCCAACCTGATTACTGCATCCGGATTGTACCCGATCGGGATTGTGAAGAAGAAGCGTCCGCCGGGAGCGAGGACAGACTGTAGTTTGCGTATGGCGGCCGTGAATTTTTCCGGGTCTCGCTGCTTCTCGTCAAAGCCAACGTGCTCCAGCGTGGAGACACTGATGATGAGGTCGTATTTCGTTTGTGACTCGAAATCAATGATGTCCTGGTTGAGCACGCTTTTCCCCTTTTCATATTTATCGAGAATGTCCCAGTGTCCGCTTATGTAATGCGAGAGAACATTGCCGACCTCAAGTGTCCGTCCACTGGAAGAGCGCATCAGATCCGCGGCAATAGCGATCTCGATCGAGCGTTCATTATCGAACGTCGTGTTGTACCAGTGGCAGAAGTAACGGTAGTCCTTGCCGCGGAAATGGAACGTACGTTTTCCAAGTGTCATGGAGTAGAAGGGTGTCATGAGCACTTTGAAGAATGTGCAGATGATCATGACGATGGCTGACGGCAAACCGTCAGTTTCCATGGTGCAGCGGAATCGTACCCAAATCACACCAAGCGTGCCTTTCACTCGATCATATCGTGGTTGCATTGCGCGCACTCTACTACCACGTATACGTGGTAAACAAGAAACTTGTTCGGTTTGGAAGTAGTGAGCTTGTAACGCGTATACTACTTTTCGATGATCAGGTTGATCAGGTCGCACATCGGCCAATTCTCCCTGTATGCCCTCAGTGGCGGCACGTCGGCTGTCGCAGACTTCGGCAGCTACTTTCTCTTTCTGCATCTTCACATGTGGTATGTCGCAGCATCACTCATGAGTGGCGTCATCGGTTTTTTCACGGCGTTCCTGCTCCACAAGTATGTGGTCTTCAGGAAAAATGACGATTTCCTGAAGCATCTCCGGCGATATTTCTGTGTGGAGATGACCAATACCCTCATCACGACCGGCCTTCTTTTTCTCCTTGTACATGAGCTCATGATCGATCCCAGACCGGCACGTTTCGTTGCCATCGCTCCAGTGATTCTGTGGAATTTCTTCGTATATAAGATGTTTGTCTATGTATAAGCACGACAAGGATGACTAGCCTGTTAGCCTGTAGGCAGGGGTACCTGAATTCAACGTTTTCCTCGATTTTCCCGATTTCTTTCCGCTATCCTGTGCGTCATGGCAGTGAAGAAAGCGGTGATCACCCTTCGACTTCGCTCAGGGCAAGACCACTCGAAAAATCTATTATGGTCCTATGACTCGTAAAACCGCACTCATCACCGGCATTACCGGACAGGACGGTTCCTACCTGGCCGAATTGCTCCTGAGCAAGGGGTACGAAGTCCACGGCGTTGCACGGCGGGCATCCACGTTCAATCGCGAGCGTATCGATCATCTTTTTTCCGATGTACGTTATCCGGACAAGCCGATCGAACTGCACTATGGAGATTTAGGGGACAGTAACTCACTCCTCAGGATTCTGATGAAGATCCGTCCGGATGAGATCTACAACCTCGCCGCCCAGTCGCACGTTGGCATCAGCTTCGATATTCCCGAGTACACCAGTGATGTCACCGGCGTCGGTGTCGTGCGCTTTCTGGAACTCCTCCGCAGCATCGAACTCCCCACCCGTTTCTATCAGGCCAGCTCCAGCGAGCTCTTCGGCAAGGCACTGGAGACCCCGCAGTCGGAGAAGACGCCTTTCTATCCCCGCAGTCCCTACGCGTGTGCCAAAGCTTTCGCATTCGACATCACCCGTAATTATCGCGAGAGCTACGGCATGTACGCTTGTAACGGTATCCTCTTCAACCACGAGTCTCCGCGGCGCGGCAAGAACTTCGTCACCCGCAAAATCACGTACACTCTTGCGGCAATAAAGGCCGGCAAGCA
>VGKZ01000028.1 GCA_016866815.1 Candidatus Peregrinibacteria bacterium
GCGCATCACCCAGAACTTGGATACCTCCTCGATGAGACCGACGAGGAGGAAGGAGATCAACGTCACCATGAGGGTGGAACGCACGCCGGTGATACCGACGAGGTTGCCCGTCACGAACGCATTGCTCGTGGAACTGAAGTTTTCAGGAACGATACGGAACAGGAAGAACTGGAGCTCCGCACCGTGACGCACCATGGAATCATAGAAGAGGATGGGTGCTGTCGAGAGCATGCCGGAGAGGAACATCAGCACCACCATACTCAACCTCTGCATGTGATCCTTCAGAAACAACATGCACCAGATAACCGCCGGAACGAACGCGATGCCGGTAACGAGCAGTCTCGTCATGCGTTCCTCGGGAGGATCCCGGAACAGCAAGTGCAGGGCGACCCAGAGGACAAATGTCCCAAGGACTCCGGCCTTCACCTGCGGCTTCCAGGGACCGAAGAGAAATTTCCAGAGAAGCACGACGCAGACAATACCGAGAGCCATGAAGTAAGGGTTCTGGGGGATGCCGCTGACGAAGAGCATTCGATGGAAACCGATGAGGATGAACGTAATGAGCGTACCGACCGTGAATGCGAAGACCGCATGCTTGGCGCGCGGGGAAAAGTACTCCGCAATGACGCCAATGACACCTAATACACCGAAGAATACCGCAGCATCACTGGCATTGCGGAAGGGAACGATTCCACCGGTAATTCTGATCGAGAGGAAGAAGAGACCTGCTGCGGAAGCGACCGTCGCAAGGACGACATGGAAGGAGGGCGTGTACGCGTGATGTGCCGGAACGACAGACGCACTGTGTGCGTGATGCCGAAAGATCCGCCTCCAGAGAACGATGAGTACCGATGCGAGGAGAAGGAATACCGCAGCGCCCAACACAGCATTCACCGCGCCGCCGTCGGCAGGCGCAAACAACTCTTGCTGTCCGGAGAGCTGTGCCCAGATGACGAAAGCCGTTCTTTCGAGGATGTCCGTGAGCATCGTTGTGCGTGTTTGTGCTTTGTTGATATTATAACATAATTTGACTATTTATTGAATAAGTTTCAAATAAACATATTATGCAGAATCGCCGGTCTGCCGCGTTGTACGAAGGCGGCGTTCCCGCTACCCTGCTTTTCGCCTCATGCCCGCAACCTCTCTGGATCAGGTCGTCTCCCTCTGCAAACGCAGGGGCTTTGTGTTCCCCGGATCCGAGATCTACGGTGGTCTGGCCAATACGTGGGATTACGGTCCTCTCGGTGTCGAGCTCAAGAACAAGGTGAAGCAGGAGTGGTGGAACCACTTCATCCGTTCGCGCGCGGACATGGTGGGGCAGGATGCGGCGATTCTGATGAACCCGAGAGTGTGGGAAGCGAGCGGACACGTGAGCTCGTTCAGCGATCCCCTCGTCGACTGTAAAAAGTGCAAGGCAAGATTCCGCGGCGATAAACTCATCGAGGAGAAACTCGGCGCGGCCGGCGCCGGTGTGCTGAAGATCGATCAGGTACAACCGATGCTCGCGGCGAAGAAAATTCCGTGCCCCAACTGCGGATCGTGCGACTGGTCTCCGGCGAAGCACTTCAACCTCATGTTCAAAACGCAACAGGGGGTGGTCGAGGGAGAAGGCGCGGACATCTACATGCGCCCTGAAACCGCGCAGGGCATCTTCGTCAACTTCAAGAACGTTCTGAACACCATGCGCCCGAGACTGCCGTTCGGTATCGGCCAGATCGGCAAAGCGTTCCGGAATGAGATCACACCGGGAAACTTCACGTTCCGGACCCGGGAATTTGAACAGATGGAGATCGAGTATTTCGTCGAACCGAAGGGGAAAAATGCGATTTTCAATGAATGGAAAGAATCGGTGTGGGACTGGTACCGTTCCCTCGGTATCGCAGACACGCGTCTGCGCATTCGCGAACATGAGAAAGACGAGCTCTCGCACTACAGCTCCCGCACCATCGACATCGAGTACGAATTTCCGTGGGGCTGGGGGGAACTCTTCGGACTCGCCGACCGCGGCGACTACGACCTCTCGCAGCACCAGAAATTCTCCGGTGAAGACCTCTCCTACACCGACCCTGATGACGCGACGCGCAAATTCCTGCCGCACGTCATCGAACCGAGTTTCGGATGCGACAGAACGGTTCTCACGTTCCTCATCGAAGCCTATACGGAGGAAGAGCTGCCGAACGGCGATGTTCGCACCGTCATGAAGTTCGACCGCCGTCTCGCACCGGTGGACGTCGCGATTCTGCCGCTCAGCAAGAAGGAACCTCTGCTGCAGAAGGCCGAGGAAATACGGAAGTCCCTGGTTGACCAGACAAATCTCAGCGTGGACTTCGACGTGACGGGCTCCATCGGCAAGCGCTACCGCAGGCAAGATGAAATCGGCACTCCGCTCTGCATCACGGTCGACTTCGGTACCGTCGGCGAAGATGACGCGCAGGGTGCGAAGGACACCGTGACCATCCGTGACAGGGACACGCTGAAGCAGGAACGCGTTGCAATCGGAAAGCTCCGCGAAGCGATTGCATCGACGTGGAAGTAATTGTTCTTGCTTGCAAAGTGCAGGGAACGGTATACAGTACCCGCGCATTCATCAGAATGCATTGCACTTGCGACTGATCGCAGCGGTCCTGATCCCCGAAGGGATCACCCCGAGCTCGTCGAGGGGTGGCTCACAACGGGACTATCCTCCGCACCACGCGAATTGACGTCACAGGGAAGACAAGGATCCTCCACAGGCTTCTACGAACTCGCCGCGCGACCTTCGTTCAGCTTCAGTCCTGCCCATTAGTTCCCTACGCCCTACCCCCTACTTCCCTCCGCTATGTCCCTCCCTACCCAGAAAGAACTCGTGCAGGCAGCCTGCCACTTCGGTCACCCGAAGAACCGCTGGAACCCGAAGATGGCTCAGTACCTCTACGGCGTCCGCAAAGGCATCCATGTCTTCGATGTGGAAAAGACCGAAGACGGCCTGAAGCGCGTCTGCGACACACTGAGCAAAATGCAGAAGGAGGGAAAGAGTATCCTCTTCGTCTCCACGAAGCAGCAGAGCACTCCGTTCATCGAGATGTTCCATGCATCTCTGAGCCAGCCGATCGTCACGAAGAAGTGGATTCCGGGACTCCTGACGAACTGGCGCACCATCAAGCAGCGTCTGAAGCACTATCTCGATCTCAAGCGGTCGTTCCAGACCGGCGAAGTCGAGAAGTACACGAAGAAGGAACAGGTGCGACTCCGCAAGGAACTGACGAAGCTGGATATCGCCCTCGGAGGCGTGGCGTCTATGACGGACAAGCCGGATGCCGTCTTCGTCATCGATGCGGTACGTGACCACGTTGCCGTTTTGGAGGCCAAGAAACTGGGTATCCCGGTCTACGGTATCTGCGACAGCAATGCCAATCCGGATGAGTTCGCCATCTGCATTCCGGGCAATGACGACGCTGTCAAATCCATCGCGCTGATCATGAACACCGTCTTCGCTGCGATGGGCGGCTCCTCGGAGAAAAAGCCAAAGACCTCCGGCAACGATGAGGAGTGATCTGACGTAACGAAGTATCTTCATCACCTAAGTACCCTCATACCTTCATAACCCAACCCCCCATGTCCCCCGTCTCCGCACAAGCAGTTTCCTCACTCCGTGCACGCACAGGCGTTTCCATTCTCGAGTGCAAGAAGGCCCTCGACGAAGCCAGTGGTGACGAAGAGAAGGCTATAGAAATCCTCCGCAAAAAGGGTATTACGCAGGCAGCGAAAAAGGCCGGTCGTGAGCAGAAGGAAGGAGCTATTTTCTCCGCTGAAGGCAACGGAAAAGCCGTGCTCGTCGTCGTCAACTGCGAAACGGATTTCGTGGCGCGCGACTCCAACTTCAAGTCCGCAGGAGAAACCATCGCCGCAGCAGCACTGGAAAAAGGTCCCGATGGAGCGAAGGCCCTCGCGGAGAAAACCATTCCCGAACTCGTGCAGAAACTGGGCGAGAACATTTCCATCGGCGAAGTGCAGCTTGTCACCGCAAAGGTGACGGGTGTCTACGTGCATACGAATGGAAAGATCGGCGTCATCGTCGGCGTGGATGCCGGCGAGCGTGATGCGGCGCGCGATGTCGCCATGCATGCGGCGGCAATGAGTCCGTCGTTCACCACACCGGCAGACGTGACGGAAAGCGATGTCGCGAAGGAGAAAGAAATCTGGAAAGTGCAGCTCGCGAAGGAGGGCAAGCCCGAGGCAATCGTCGAGAAGATCATGCTGGGCAAGGAAAAGAAGTTCCGTGAGGAAAATGCGCTCGTTTCGCAGCCATTCGTAAAGGATCCCAGCAAGACGGTGGCGCAGTACCTCGGCAATGCGACAGTGACATCGTACGTTCGAATGACGGTATAGGGATCCGCACTTCCCTGGATTCTGTGGTTTCCTCGGTTTCCCGTCGGAAATAGCCCATTGAGAAATGCTCCAAAACAGGGTATAATGATCCTTATGGCGAAAGCTGACATTCTCGTGGCAGAAGATGACGCCGTACTGCGTGAGGTCTATACGAAGAAATTCACGCTGAGCGGCTACGAAATCCGCACCGCGGAAAACGGTGAAATCGCCGTTGCCGAGATCGGTAAGAAGATGCCGGATATTCTCCTGCTGGATATCAACATGCCTATCCTCGACGGATTCGGGGTTCTGCAGCAATTTCCGCGCAAAAAGCGCACGTTTCCGATCATCATGCTCACGAACTTCGGTGATGACAACAACCGCAAGCGAGGGGAAGAGTTGGGGGCCGACGACTACTTCATCAAGAGTGAAATGACCATCCGCAAGCTCATGGAAATGGTGGAAGCCCTGCTGAAGGCGAAGCAAATGTGGTCCAAGCAATAACGCTTTGCGACATCGTCAGGCGATACCGGAAAGGGCTTTTTTCTGCTATAATGCTAAGATACCGCCGTGATCCTCATGCAATTCATCTTCCTCCTCGGCATTGCCGGATTGGCCGGCTACAGCGGGCTCTGGATTCTGCGTCATATCTCAGACCGCAGACGCGAGGAGCAATTGGTATTTCTGCAGATCACATTGCCCAAGAAGGAGAGTAAGGAAGACAAAGAAAAGGGATCCGAGCAATTCTCGACGGGCGCGGATTTCCGTGAGGTCGTCGGCATCATGGATCACCTCTTCCAGTCGATGCACAGCATCTACAACCCGCGTATGTCCAGGTTCTGGAAGAATCAGCCGTTCTTCTCCCTTGAGTATGCGGCACTCGCCGGGGAAATCCTTTCCTTCGTCGTCTGCCCAAGGACCATCGCTCCGCTGATTGAAAAACAGATCACGTCGTTCTACCCCGACGCCTTGATCGAAGAAGTCGAGGATTACAATATTTTTACGGATGCCTCGGTCGCTACCGGAGCAAATCTCTTCCCGACAAAGAAATTCACATCATCGTTCAAGACTTACCAGCAGCTGAAGAGCGATCCGCTCAATACGCTCACCAATGCCTTCTCTAAGCTGAAAATCGATGAGGGCGCCGCGGTGCAGTTCATCCTGCGACCGGAGAAGAGCGGCTGGCAAAAGAAACTCCACCGTGAAGCCGCACGACTGATCAATCCCAAGAAGGCGGCAGCATCGATCTGGAATCCCATTTCCTGGCTGAGCGCACTGTGGTCGATCGTGACAACCAGCGACGACCTCCCGGAACTCAAAGGCGATCAGAGTACCGGCGAGCGTGTTTCGCAGATGCAGGAGGAATACAGCAAATCCATCGATGAGAAAGCGAGCAGCCCCGGCTTCAGCTGCGTCGTGCGCATCGTCGCCAGTGCGGAGACACCTCCGCGTGCCGAGACGATCCTCGGCGGAATCATCGCGGCATTCGGACAGTACGGGGAAGTCCGTGGAAACTCTTTCGTCGCACCCGCTCTGACGAATAGATCGTGGGTTATCCACCGCTTCATCCGCAGGTGTCCTGAACGGAAAATCACGAACAAGTTCCTGCACCCCCGCATGCTCATCGGAACAACAGAGCTTGCGAGTTTCTGGCACCTTCCCAACATCCGCTACAACAAAGTGGAAACCATCAAGTGGCAGAACTTCAAGATCTCTCCTGCACCGAAGAATATCGCCAGTGAAGGTCTCTATCTCGGAACCAATACGTACAGGGGTGAAAAGCAAAAAATCTACATTAAGAACGAGGATCGTTTCCGCCACTTCTACATCATCGGTCAGACCGGTACAGGAAAATCCTCCATCATCCAGATCATGGCACGGCAGGACTTCCATCAGGGAACGGGCGTCTGCGTCGTGGATCCGCACGGATCGCTGATCGAAGATCTCATGCCCTACATCCCGCGTGAACGTGCGGACGACGTCATCTACTTCAATCCGGCCGATACCGAGCGCCCGATGGGACTCAATATCCTGGAAGCGCAGACAGCGGAGGAAAAAGACCTCGTGGCGCTCGATACGATGAACATGATGGTGAAGATGTTCGGTGAGGAAATATTCGGTCCGCGCATTCAGGACTACTTCCGCAACGGCTGTCTCACGCTGATGGATGATGAGGACGAAGGCGGCGCGATCACCGACCTCGTGAAGCTCTTCACCGACGATGAATGGCAGCGCTACAAAGTCGCCAAAGTGAAGAACCCTATCGTCCGATCGTTCTGGGAAAAGCAGATGGCACAGACGGGCCAGCGCGAGAAGCAGGAGATGATCCCCTACTTCGCAGCGAAATTCGGCCAGTTCTACACCAACTCGCTCATCCGCAACATCGTCGGTCAGACGAAGAGCGCGTTCGACATCAGCCAGTGCATGCGTGAAGGCAAGATTCTCCTCATGAACCTCAGTAAAGGTCTCGTCGGAGACATCAACGCTCAGCTCCTGGGTATGATCGCCGTCAGCAAGATTCAGGTGGCGGCCATGCGCCGTCAGCGCCAGAGTAAGGAAGAGCGCAGGGACTTCTTCCTCTACATCGACGAATTCCAGAACTTTGTCACGCCCTCGATCGAATCGATTCTGTCCGAAGCACGTAAATACCGCCTCGGCCTTATCCTCGCGCACCAGTATCTCGACCAGCTCGAAAAGGAGAGCAAACTTTCCGGTGCGGTGAGTCTGAAAGGTGCAGTCTTCGGTAACGTGGGCACTATGATGTTCTACAAGATCGGCCCGCAGGACGCCGAAGTCTGTGCGAAGGAAATGGCACCGGTCTTCAGCGAACAGGACCTTGTGAATATCGATGCCTTCAAGGGTGCCATGAAGCTCTCCGTCGACGGACAGCCGTCACGGCCGTTCTCCATCGAGGTGCCACGACCGTGGCTGGAGAAAACCTATCCGAAGGACGAACAGGCCGCTGAGGCATTCAAGCAACTCTCCCGTCTGACGTACGGACGGCAGAAGGAGTTTGTGGATCGGGAGATCCTGAGGAGAATCGGCTGAAGAACTACAATCGCACGTCTCGGGTGCCGTGCCTCAAGTCCACATCCGTCTATTTCAACGCAACCGTCTCCACCGGCACCGCATGTACCAGGTACCTCTGCGCAACCGAGTCTGGCGGCCAGCAGGTAAAGAGAATGAGTTCTTCGCCGGTGCCGTCATCCCGGAATGCATCATTCGTACTCTTCGCGGGAATGGCCTGTTTCTTCGAAACCTGATACATATACAGATTGCCCGCGTAGGTCACATAGACCTTTTCACCGACTTCCAGCTCGTTGACCCGACGGAAGATCTTCGTGAATTCGGAGACATCCCACGGGTAGCCGCTCGAGTGACCGTAGACCATGATTTTTCCTCCGCCACCCGGATAACTGAAGAGGTGCCCGACGCCCAGCTTCAACGGTGCGAGAACACCCTCCTGGGACACGGGATCCTCCGGATGAACGATGGCGAGATCATCGATGCCGAGCTTCGGAATGGAAATCGCGAAGTACTTTTCGGAAGCGTAGGGATGATCGACCTTGTTCGGCCCCTGGGGAACGACAGCCGGCTGGGTGATGCCGCTGGTCTGCTGAACGCCGGGACTGACGCCTCCCGGAAGGGAAGGCGTGACGTTCGCGCCGGTGGGAACAGTGGAAACAACCTGTGCGGGCGCGGTATACGTCGGTATGGCAGCGGCAACCCTCTGCGGAGCTGCTTCGGGTTCCGGACCGTTGTACGCAACAACCTTGGAAGACTTCACTTCGCCCATGCGATAGACGATATCGACAAGCTGTCCGCGCGTGATAGCGGTGCCAATCCGCAATCTGCCTTTGTGCATGACCAGGTTTTTTTTGATGATGGCATTCACTGCCGGTGTGAACCACGCATTAGCCTGGTTCTCGATGTAATCGGAAAGCTCGGCACTGGCGGCATCGCCTTTGATCCCGTAGGCACGCATCACCATTGCCACGGCTTCCTCCACGCGAACGTACTGACCGGGCCGAAATGTGCCATCGTCGTATCCTGTAATGAGGCCGTCTTCAAATCCCACTTCGAGGTACGGACCGTACCACGCCTTCTGGTCCACATCGGAAAAGAGTGAAATCGACGGCATGTGCTTCCGGTACCAGCCGAGGCGCTTCGTGGAAGTTCCGCGTGCCCCGAGGATGATTTTCAGCGCCTCCGCACGGTTGATGGGCAAATGGGGACGCGCGAGACCGTCGGAGTATCCGCGCACGATGCCACGCGTTTGAAATGCAGTGAATGCGGTTTCAAATTCGGTCCCGGCGGTATCGCTAAAACCGGCAGCAAAGGCCCTGCCCGCGAATGCCGCGAGACTGACAATGCCGAGGGAAATCAGGATGGACTTGCGCATAACCCGTAGAATCAGGATGGATATCATAAGTTATTTTGCTATTTTGTCAAGTTTCAGCAGGGGAGTGCTTTAATGAAATTTTGGCTTCAAATGGGTGATTCGTGTAGATTTGCCCAGATCAGAACTCCATGGCTCTGCAGATTGGCATCATCGGGCTCCCCAACGTCGGCAAATCGACCCTGTTCAACGCACTGACGCGCAGTAAAGGGGCCGAAGCTGCGAACTACCCCTTCTGCACCATCGAACCAAATGTCGGCATTGTCGAGGTTCCTGATGCACGCCTTCGGACACTCGCGCAGATGGTGAAACCGGAGAAAGTGATACCGGCAGCCATCGAATTCGTCGATATCGCAGGCCTCGTCAAAGGAGCGAGCAAAGGAGAGGGATTGGGCAATGCATTTCTCAGCCACATCCGCGAAGTTGATGCACTGTGCCATGTCGTCCGTCATTTTGAAGATGGCACTATCATCCACGTCGAAGGAAATACCGATCCGCGACGTGACAGGGAAATCGTCGAGGCAGAGCTCATCATCGCCGATCTCGATGCCCTGGAGAAACGCCTCGACAAGCTTGCCGGAGCCGCCAGAACCGGCGACAAGGAAAAGCAGAAAGAGCTGGCTCTGTTCGAACGCGTACAGCAGACACTCCTCTCGGGAAGACTGGCAATCACGACCGATACGACGCCGGATGAAGCGGTGATCATCAGGGGGGCGCAGCTATTGACCTTCAAGCCGATCATCTACGCAGTCAACGTTGCAGAGAACGATCTCGGAAACTTCGATGCGGCGCCCATGCGCACTGCGCTCGGACTGTCCCCCGAAGCGAAGGTCATCGGCGTGTCGGCCAAAATCGAAGAGGACCTGCGCGATCTCTCACCGGAAGAAGCCTCCGGCTTTCTGAAGGATCTCGGCGTTACGGATTCCGGTCTGGATAGGTTGATTCGCGCAGCATACGAAGCATTGGGATATCAAACGTATTTCACTGCAGGCCCGAAAGAGGTACGCGCCTGGACGATCCTGAAGGGCGCCACTGCCCCGAACGCTGCGGGCGTCATTCACTCAGATTTCGAGAAGGGCTTCATCCGCGCCGAGACCATCGCCTACGAGGACTACGTACGCTTGGGGGGCGAACAGAAAGCCAAAGAAGCGGGAAAGCTCCGTCAGGAAGGCAAGGAATACATAGTCAAAGACGGAGATATTCTCCATTTTAAGTTCAATGTATAGTGTACTCTTGGCTTATGTTAGAGACATTCCCCTGCAGCAACGGCAGCGTTACGTATCATGATATCAACCGCGTGCGCGTACCGTTTGCGGGGTATTACACGCATCCAAAAGGAAGATCCATTCGGCACAGGATCGTTCAGATCATCAGGAAGATGTCCGCAGAACCCGGAAATGTTCGCCACAGTGACGTGGATACTCTCCTCAATAAATTCCAGAAACTGTACTCCATGTCAGACATCCAGCCCCCGAAACTAGTGCACCTTCAATGGGCATCGTATGGATATCGACCCATCGAGGAGACACTGAGTCCTGCAGCACTGGCTTCGGCGAAGAGAAGCATGCAACAGTACAACACTCAGAGCCTGATGGATCGACAGAATGAGCGGGGTCTGCTTCTGAAAGAATACGAAGAACGCTGGGAAGACCTTGAATCACAATTATGTGAGGGCTGATGGCATTCATTGCACGACAGGAGGCATTTGATTGCGAGCATTGCGGTGCATCTGTGGAACCTCTCGTGAACGGATCGTACCGGAATCACTGTCCTGTCTGCCTCACCAGCAAACATGTCGACAGAGACGGTCCGGGTGATCGGCTCAGTGCGTGCGAAGGCCTGATGGAAGTCACCGGCATGGACTACCGCTCAGGAAAAGGATGGATGATCCTGCACCGCTGCAAGGTCTGCGGAAAAACACTTCCGAATATCGTCGCCCCGGATGACGATCTCACCGTGGTGCAGCGACTGATGAGGCCGGAGGATAATCCCATAATTTAAATACAATATTTATTCGTATTTATTCTCTTCAGTTAGGTCTGAATCTTAATTAAGAAATCTATATATTCACGCGCAGAGCGGCGAGGTAGCTGTCGGTCACCGATGACTTCATCGGTATGGCGTCCCTCACATTTCCCTCCGGCACGATGACGATCTGATCATGAGCAGAATCGCCGACCGCGTCCACGGTGATCTCAAATTTTCCGTTCTCGATCTCCCTCCGCAGATCAACGGGCAAGTCTTCAATGTGCATCAGAGACTCCATCCCCTTCTCGGCAATATCTTTTTCAACCTGCTTCCGGAGGGCACTTTTCATAGCAGGCTCGGTCTCCAGACCGAACTTCAGCTGCGCCAGCGCATCGTTGCGGATCATTTCCCGCTCCAGATCTTCCGGCCCTTTCACATTTTCGCGGAGCTTCTCATATGCGGATTCGGAGAGTCTGTATCGCTCACGAATGCGCTGCCTTTCGTTTGCCGGAATGGTATCGAGCCAGGAAGTCACGGGAGGTATGGAAGGTCAACTGCACCCACTCGTTGCTCCGCAATCCAAACACACTTCGCAGCTGCCGTTGCGCTTCATCTTCGTGGATCCGCAGCCGCCGCAGAT
>VGKZ01000029.1 GCA_016866815.1 Candidatus Peregrinibacteria bacterium
ACTATGAAGACAGCAGGTTTTTCCCGTTTCGTAGCCCTCAACGAGCAGTCGGCCCCGCATCTTTTCCGGAAGGTTTTGAATGAAGATCTTCCGTTCGATTCCTCGGGGATCGTAGAGAAAACCCATGTGCGTTCTCGTCTCATCGCTCACGAGGATGCATCAGTCGAGGATCTGGCGCGCAATGTCATTATCGTCCTATCGGACCGTGTGCGTTTCAACCTTGCCGATGCTGGAGGTCTGGTCCTTGCCAGCTGCAGTCCGGGAGACATTCAGAGAACCGCAGAATCCATTGCGCACAAGCTCGGTATTGGTGGCGAAATCAGGGGAGTGGATGTCGCATGTTCGGGATTTACCGCTGGTACGGAATTGGCGCGTGACATCTCTCTCTCCTCCGATAAGTCTGTGGTGCTCGCGACGTCGGAAATCACGAGCCGCATGATCAACTGGGAGAAGCCGAGTGGCAGTGTGTTTTTAACGGATGATGCGCGGGCAAGGGGGAAGGCAGCGAAGATTTTCGGAGACGGCACCGCTGCGGTTCTGGTCAAGTCGGGATCGCAGTCCAGAGACTTCGATATTCTCGATGCATTTGCCGTCGATATGGAAGACCCGGATAACCTGCTGACGCTCTCCCCGGTCGACGGTGCAATGAATATCGACGGCTCCTTCCGTGAAGGAAAAAGCCCCTGCATCAACATGGTGGGTAGAGCAGGAGCAAAGCTGATGAAGCTTGCACCGGCAGCAATGACCGATGCAATTCGGATGAGCATGCAGCGTGCGCTCAGGTACGGCACGCTCGCTCCATCTGAAGCATTGCGACACGTTGTCCATCACCAGGCGAACGGTGGCATGGTGCGGGACATGGAAGACCGTCTGAAAACCATGCACCATAAGGATGTCTGTGTCTGGGATGCGATTGCCGATCAGGGAAATATTTCCGCCGCATCCATCCCTGCCGCACTATCGCACATTCAGGACAGGATTCTTCCCAGAGAAATTATTGCGATGCCTTCGGTCGGTGCGGGAAGTCCTTCTTTTCGCGACGGCTGGCTGACGAAGGGCTGTGTGCTGGCGAGAAAAACCGAGACACGTATGGGGCAGTGATATTAGCGGGATAAGGAGTATACTCACTGTCCACCGTATATTCTCCTTATGGATCCCGTCGTTGAAATCAAAGCGCGACTCCCGATTGAAGATCTCGTCGGTCAGTACTGCCAACTCAAGAAGAAGGGCAGGGGATTCGTCTGCGTCTGTCCGTTCCACAATGATACACACCCCAGTATGCAGGTCTCGCCGGACAAGGGCATCGCGTACTGCTTCGCCTGCTCGAGTGGCGGGGACGTGTTCAGTTTTTACCAGAAGATCGAGGGTGTAGATTTTCGGCAGGCCGTGAAGGATCTCGCGGAGCGTACGGGAGTCAAAATCGAAGGAATGGCATTGCCCAGACCTGAGCAGAAGGAACATAAAGAGCGATTGCGGGATTGTCTGGAGTCCGCACTGAGGTTTTACAGGGCATCGTTGTCATCGCATCCCGAATCGGTGTCGTATCTCCAGAAGCGCGGCATTCCGGAAGAACAGATCGAGGCCTTCGAGCTTGGCTTTGCACCGAATTCCTTCTCGGATACCTACCAGCATCTTCTGAAGGAGGGGTTCAGCAGAGGGGAGATTGTCGATGCGAGTCTCGGCATCCAGAAGGAATTATCCGAAGGCAAGATCTACGATCGCTTCCGTAACCGCATCATGTTTCCGATTCGCGATGCCCATGGTGACCTCGTCGGATTCGGCGGCCGGACCATCGGTGACGATGATGCAAAGTACATCAACTCCGGCGAAACCGAGCTGTACAGCAAGTCCGCAGTGCTCTTTGGATTGCACCTTGCGAAGGAGGCGGTGCGCGAGACAAAGAGAATTATTCTCGTTGAAGGATATTTCGATGTGCTGGCCTGTCACCGTGTCGGCGTGAAGAACGCCGTTGCTGTCAGCGGAACGGCATTGACGGAGAGCCATGTGAAAATGCTCAAGCGTATCGCGGAGTCGGTCGTTCTCTGTCTGGATCAGGACCGTGCAGGCAAGGATGCTGCAGAGCGCGCATTCTATCTCTGCGCACCGGAGGGACTCTCCATCCGCGCTGTTGAAATTGCCGGTAAAGATCCGGATGAAGCGGCGGCTGCGAACCCCGCCACCCTTGCATCCGCACTGCAGTCGGGTGGTGTTCCGTATCTGGATTTGATTGTCAGTCGTTTGTCTGCATCGGACAGATCAACGGCTGACGGTAAGCGCGAGGTTGCGGCGGTACTCTTCCCCCTGATCAAAGCACTTCCTTCTGCAGTCGAACGGGAGCACTACATCGGAAAAGCTGCCGCGCTTCTCTCCACGACCCCCGTAGCGGTCGAAGAGGACATGCAGAGGATCCATGCTGCTCCAAAGCTTCAGCAGGAACTTCCTCAGGAGGGACGTGATCTGCAGAGCGGGTTTGCTCCGGCAGAAGTCGCGCTAGGCATGCTGTGTCTCTTTCCGACGCTGCGTATTCTCATCAGTGAGCTGATCGAACCTGAGGGGCTGTTTCTCCGCGAGCTGTACCATGCCATACGGAAGCTCGACGGTACGGAGGAAGTCTCCGTGGAGTCCCTGCGGATGCCGCCGGAATGTGTGGAGCGCGCAGCTGTGTTGCTTCTGTTCTGTGAGCACCATGGATTTGCCGAGTGGAGCGAGACGCTTGCTGCACGCGAAATCCGCAAGAACTGTGCGCATGCCAATCGCGAATTTCTCCGCAAAAAGCAGCGTGAAATCGCAGAAAAGCTCGGTCGTGCCCGCAGCGAAGGCAAGACGGCCGAGGAGGAGAAACTTTCCACCGAATACCAGGAAGTTCTGAAACTGGCGAAAATGGCTGTCCGGTAGGTGACTTTTCCCTTGGCGACCCCGTAGATTTCCCTATACTGCCTCGCATGGCGTCCCATCCGCGGAAATTCATAGCTCAGCCGACCGACGATGACCTCAAGCATTTGCCTGAGTCGGTCAAGCATTTGATCAAGAAGGGCAGAGAGCAGCGGTACGTCACGCATCAGGAAATCATGGCGGTTGTTCCGAATGCCGAGGAAAACGTGGAATTGCTCGATGAGGTCTACACGCTGCTTGTGGAACTCGGTATCCAGGTCATCGATGTGAAGGATGCGCTCATCTGGGAGAAGAAGCACAAGGCAGGCCTGGCAATGCCGGAGCCAACGCAGGATCTTACGGAAATTGCCGCTGCTGAGGAAGATGACGATGACACCGACATGGATCTGGACGACGATGACGAGTCCGATGCGCAGGTGGAAAAGATTGACGATGAAAATGATCTCATGGAGGTCGTTGCGACTGCGGGTATCGCCATGAGCAAGGACAAGGATCAGTCCGAGGCAGATAAGGGTCGCCGGAAGCGCGAGCGTGAAGTAGACCTTCTCGAAATCAGCAATGACTCTGTCCGTATGTACCTCAGTGAGATCGGACGTGTGCCCCTCATTGATGCGAAGAAGGAGGTCGAGCTCGCACGGCGCATCCGCAAAGGCGATGCCGGCGCCAAGCAGCAGCTTGCCGAGGCGAACCTTCGTCTCGTTGTTTCCATTGCCAAGAAGTACATCGGTCGTGGCCTTTCTTTCCTCGATCTCATCCAGGAAGGAAACATTGGTCTCTTCCGCGCTGTGGAGAAATTCGATCCGGAGCGTGGTTTCAAGTTCTCCACCTATGCCACGTGGTGGATTCGTCAGGCGATCACCCGTGCGATCGCCGACCAGGCACGCACCATCCGTATTCCGGTCCATATGGTCGAGACCATCAATAAACTGACGCACACGCAGCGCCGTCTGGTGCAGGAGCTTGGGCGTGAGCCGACCGTTGAGGAGCTTTCCGTGGAGATGGAGATGGACATCAAGAAAGTACGTCACATTCAGAAAATCAGTCAGGATATTATTTCACTGGAGTCACCTGTCGGTTCCGAAGAGGACAGCAAATTAGGGGACTTCATCGAAGACGAAGAGGCGATCAACCCCTTCGAGGCGACAAACAGGCAACTTCGCAAGGAAAATGTCCACGCCATGCTGGAATTCCTTACGCCGAGGGAGCGCAAGATCATCGAAATGCGTTTCGGTCTCAAGGACGGTATCGGTCACACCTTGGAGGAGGTCGGCAAAGAATTTGGAGTGACACGTGAACGCATCCGTCAGATCGAAGCTAAGGTGCTGCAGAAGATGCGCGATCACCCGCGATCCATGACCATTCGTGAGCACGGTGGTTCTCCCAAGCGCGTCGGGTTTGCTCCTGCCGGAAAGTATCCGTCAGATGCTTCGAGATCCGGAGCATCATATGTCGATTTCATGCGTATGCTTGAGGAGGATATCGAAGAGGAGGATCTGGACATTCAGAAACCTGCTGCATAAAAAAACGCCCCGCGCGAGCAGGGCGTTGTGTGTCTTGGGTTAAGCCTTCTTGCAGCAAGTTGTCAGTTTGTACACAGCGGAGAGGCCGACGAGGATGTAGACGACCCACTCGACCTGCGGCCATGCACCGAGGAGCATGTTGACGAGGTTGAGGTTCATGTTGAGGAAACCTCCGAGACCGACGAGGCCCCAGTTCAGGGCTCCGATGAGCACGAGCCAGTGAGCGAGCATGCCTGTGGTGGAACAACCGGAACAGTTCATGGAAGAAAAGGGGAAAGGGGTACGGATGCCTTGGGCATTTCTCTGAGTGTACCACCCGGAGTGCCTCAACTGTTCTTGCATGAATATCACTTTTGAATTCTCTTATACTTTAAGCATCCCGCTCGACAGCGGTATTTGCTACTATCCCACTATGCCGAAAGCCGCGATTCCCGATAAACCAACCGTCAGCAGAGGCAAACGTGCAGACGTGCAGCCCGATGCTTTCGATGCGGCGTACCGTACGCTCAATGTTGAGCAGAAGTTTGCGGTGGATACGATCGAGGGTCCCGTCATGGTGGTTGCAGGCCCTGGCACGGGCAAGACACAGGTTCTCGCGACGCGCGTTGCCCATATTCTGAAGAAGACGCATGCAAGACCAGCGAATATTCTCTGTCTTACGTTTTCCAATGCGGGAGCAACGGCGATGCGCGAACGTCTTCGCCAGCTCATCGGAGGGGATGCGTATGGCGTGACGGTGAATACTGTCCATGGTTTTTGCGATGGCATCATCCGACGAAACGCATCGGCGTTCTCCGAGTGGTCTTCGAGGAAGCCACTCAGCGATCTGGAACGGTACAAGAAGCTCCAGAAGATCATCGATAGCATCAGTGGGAGCGCACTGATCAATGCGAAGAATCCCTACGATCGAATTCCCGCGATTATCCAGCGTATCAGCGACTGCAAGCGTGAAGGAAAATCCCTGCAGGATTTGCATGCCGTTGCACTCGAGTATACGTCCCGTATGGAGGGCAAGAGCAAGGCAGGCACGAAGGCAGATGCGAAGAACAGACTTGCAGCGCGAAAATTCAGAGAATTCGTCGACGTATTCTCCAGGTATCAGGATGCCCTTCTCGAAAGCGATACGTACGACTACGACGATATGATCCTGACGGTGCTCGACACCTTTGAACGGGAAGAATGGCTTCTGTTAGGGCTTCAGGAGCGGTACCAGTACATTCTTGTTGATGAGGCACAGGATCTCAATGGTGCGCAGTGGAGGATCATCGAGCGTCTGACGACCTACGATGCCGTTCCACATGACCCGAATTTCTTCCTCGTCGGTGATGATGATCAGTCTATTTATCGTTTTCAGGGCGCGAACCTTGAACATATGCTGAGGTTCCGTGATCGATTCCCTGCAGCGCCCGTCATCGTTCTCACCGAGAATTACCGTTCGACACAGCCGATACTGGATGCCGCCGGCAGGCTGATCAGGCAGAATGAAGAGCGGCTCATTCACCGTATCCCGGGACTCACAAAAGACCTGAAGGCACACACTCGGGAGAAGGGGATAGCACCTGCACTTCTCAGGCCCCCGTCAGATACTGCAGAGTTATGGTTGATCGCGGACCTCTGTGAGGAACGGATTGCTGATGGCATATCCCCGGAGGAGATTGCCGTCCTCGTCCAGACCAATGGTGAACTTCGTCCCATCTACGATGTTCTCCGTGCGCGAAATATTCCCGTCATTATGCAAGGAAAAGCGGATCTGCTCTTCCATCCTCTCGTCCGCCAGGCACTCACGATTCTCCGGAGTCTCGTGACGGCGAGTGAGCACACATTCCTCCATGCACTCGCTTGCGCGTGCTTCGGGTGTCATCCTGCAGATATTGCACGCACGATCGCCGCAGCACGCGAACAGAAGAAGAGTGCGAGGGAATTTTTGTTGGGCATTGAATCCCTTTCCTTACCGCTGAGTGATCAAGGCACTTTGCTGAAGGCGCGGGATACGCTTCTCGATCTTCACCAGAAGGTGGAGTCGCGCAGCGTTCTCGAAACTGTGGAACATGCTCTCCGTGCATCCGGTTTGATCCCGCTTGCGGCCGTTGCTGACCCTCTGGATCTTGCAGCGGTTGAAGCGTTCTTCCACTACGTAAAGCAGCACTGCCTCGAGCAACCCGGCCTTACGCTGCATGCATTCCTTCGCGATCTTGAATGGTATGCGGACGAACATTTTGCACAGCTGCGCCTCACGTATGCAGTGCCGCATCTTGTGACATCCGGTGTGCAGCTCCTCACGGCACATCAGAGTAAGGGCCTTGAGTATCACACCGTCATACTCTCACAGTTCCGTGAGAAGCACTGGGATGAGAGGATTACAAAGAGCGGTCTTTCCCTTCCCGAAGACCTGCTGTTTGGCTGGGAGCCGGAGCAGAAGCGTTTTGAGAAGCATCAGGATGAACGGCGCGTTGCCTACGTTGCCATGACACGCGCGAAGCGCGAGTTGCTCATGCTCTGTCCGAAGGAATTCGTCGTCGGGGAGAGAGCCCGGCCCGTCGCACCATCGGCGTTCTTTGCCGAGGCCGGCCCGTTGCCGGAATCCGAGGCCACTCTCCGTGATTTGGAACGTGCTTCGATTCTCGTGCTTCAGCCTGAACGTTCTCTCGATGCTGAAATGAAAGCGTACCTTACCGACCGTCTGAAGACGTTTGCTCTTTCGCCGAGTTCCCTTGCGACATTTCTCGAGGATCCCGTCCTTTTCATGCGCATTCATCTTCTGCACCTCCCTGAAGAGCGCAAAGAGAAGGATCTCCTGACCATGGCCTACGGAAGTGCCGTACACTGGGCTCTGCGCGAATGGGCTGTTGCCGTTCGCAGGCAGTCACCCGTCAGTGTCGAGAAATTTCTGCAGGACTTTGAATCGCATCTGACCGAGAGAAACGTTCTCACGAAGAAGCAGTATGCCGATCTCATCGGAATCGCGAAGGATGCACTGCCTGCATATTTTTCTGAGTGTCTGGAGGGAAGAACGCCGGTCATTCACACCGTCGAACAGGATTACCGCGCGGTCCTTGCCGATCCGTCCGATCCCCGGGGTCCCGGGATTCCTCTGAAAGGAAAAATTGACCGCATCGATCTCGCTTCAAAGGATTCCGGCAGCGCCATCGTCATCGACTTTAAGACCGGAGCGCCTAAATCTCCTTCCGAGATACGCGGTGGACTGGAACAGGGCTGCGTTTCACGTGAGAGCAGGAAGGGCGATAATTTTCGTCAATTGGTCTTCTACGCGTTGCTTCTGGAACAGGCGGAACCCCTGTTACGGCCGGAGAACTTCATACTTGAATTCACTGGAGAACGTGAAGCAGATCCCATTTCTCGACCGTTTACTCTCAACGAGGAAGAGAAGGAAAGTCTGCGCACGCTCATTCGGCAAGTTTGGAGGAAGATCATTGCACTCGACTTCACCCCGCTCTAGTATCGTGCGCCGTTATGACGGAGCGACCTCCTTCAGTGAGTCTTGATGGCAGACAGCGATTGGTTCAGGGGAGTTTTCTCCACCTTTCCTCCGAACTCGATGGGATTTCTCAATTTCGCGTGGCAGAAGATAATTCTCTTCGCTGCGCGAAGCATATTTGTGATTCACAGGCGGAAAGGGATAAGAAATATATTGTCGGCCTGAAAACAAAACTTACGACCATTGCCGATGATGTTCCGAGTATGTCGACGCAGAGAGGCGATGTTTATTGGTCTGAATCAGATCGCCTGCTCGACGAAGAGCTTCTTCGAGAATCACATACAGATGACCTGTTGCGGTGGCGATCGGAATATCGAGCGAACCGCGACAGCATAGCGAATATTGTTCCTGATCACTGTGAGATTACGACCCCTGAAGAAGAGGTATGCAGACAAGCGCAGGATCTCTTGTGCACGCACTTAAGTGATCTCTCACACGATGATGAATATCAGAGGGCCGAACTGATTCTGGATCAGATTCAAAAACGCCGAATGGCGCTCCTTGCCCAGTTCGCCATGAGTCCTCTGCAAAGTGTCAGGGCAGTGACCATGCTCACATGCTTTGGCATCGTAGCTCTACTCAATGCAATCATGGTTTCGGTGGAGTTGGGGCATTTCGCCTTCGAATATGCCATCAATACTCCTGATATCCTCAAGCAAAAAAGAAGACTGAATGTCATTCAAGCGCGATGCAGAACGTTACTTGCGGAGGTGCAGGCAATGCGAAACGGCACGGAATTTATGGAGAAATTGCCAATGTATACTCACTACACTCAGGATTAAGGAATTATCAGATGTTTCCGCAGGAGTCGCACGGCTTTTCCCCTGTGACTCACAGTGTTTTTTTCATCAATACTCATCGCGGAGTAGACGAGGTCAAACCCCTCGGGGCGAAAGCATGCGGAGATCGGAAGTCCAGGGAGGTAGGAGGCCTCCAGACCTTTCGTGATCGTTCCGTCACAGACTCCTTCGAAGATGTGTTCCCGTTGACGATCATCGATGAATGCGATGGTGCAGATGAATTTCGCCTTGCGGTTTTCCTCCCGTTCCATGCGCTGGAGGAAATACGCTATCCATTCTTCATCGGTTGCTCCTGCACCTGCACCCCAGCGTCGCGTATGGATGCCAAGCTCGTTCTTCAGAGCGTCGACGACGATTCCTGAATCATCGGCGATCGTCGGAAGTCCTGCGGCGCGGTGGAAATGGCGCGCTTTGAGAAGCGCATTCTCCGCAAACGTACTTCCAGTTTCCTCCGGATCATCGATCTCCGCAGCAATGTCATCGGGTAGGATGAAATCCAACGGGATACCGCTCAGTGCCTCACGGATTTCCACAGCCTTGCCGGGGTTTCTGCTTCCGATGAGAAGCTGCATGAATGCACTATACCAAGCTCAATTTCCGACGCTACTCTCCGTGTACACCTTTCTCGGCTTCGCACCGTCAGCGGGACCGACCAGGCCTTTGTCCTCCATGATGTCGAGTAGTCTGGCAGCGCGTGCATAGCCGACTTTCAGCTGCCGCTGGAGCAAGCTGGCCGATGCCTTCCCTGTCTCCTGTACCACGCGCACCGCTTCGAAGAACATGTCGTCTCCTCCGTTATCGTCACTGTCGAGGTTAATCCGCTCGGTCGTTGCCGTTGCAACCCCATTCTCCTCGCGCTCATCGTCACCCATATCAATCTGTTCGGTGATCTTACCGCCTCCGGCGATCTTCACGGCATTGATCACGCGTTCGATTTCTTTCGTCGAGATGAAAATTCCCTGAATACGAACGGCGCTCGGTGTCGTTGCAGTCTTATACAACATGTCGCCGCGACCGAGGAGGTCTTCGGAGCCGATTTCGTCGAGAATCGTCCGAGAGTCAACCGCGCTGACGGTACGGAAGGAGATACGCGTTGGAATGTTCGCTTTGATGAGACCGGTGATGATGTCGACGCTCGGTCGCTGTGTCGCGATGATCAGGTGCATGCCAGTTGCGCGTGCCATTTGTGAGATGCGGGCTATCATCGTTTCCGTGTCTCTCCGGTACTGACGCATCATCAAGTCGGCAAGTTCGTCGATCACAATGATCACACGCGGGAGTACATTCTCCTCTTCCGTCTGTTTTTCGTTGTACTCGTCGATGTTCTTTGACCCCGTTTCAGAGAATCGATGAAGACGTCTGCCCATTTCTGCCACAGCCCAGCGCAAGGCCTGCAGGGCGCGTTCGGCCTCAGTGATCACGGGAGTGAGCAGATGGGGAATACCGTCGTAGGGAGTCAGCTCGACGCGCTTCGGATCGATCATGATGAACTTCAGTTCGTGAGGAGCATTCTGGTACAGAAGCGAGGTGAGGAATACGTTCATACAGACGGATTTTCCGCTGCCTGTGGCGCCGGCGATGAGCAGGTGCGGCATATCATTCAGGTGTGCGATCATGGCGTCACCGGAAACGTCGCGGCCCAGCGGCAGCGTGAGCGGAGATCCGCTGTCCGTGAATTCGGGGCTCTCCAGAATTTCCCGAAGGTGCACTGTCGTGCGCTCTGCGTTCGGCATTTCGACGCCCACGAGAGATTTGCCCGGAATGGGCGCCTGTATGCGAAGACTCGGTGCAGCCAGCGCAAGTGCCAGGTCGTCTTTCAGGCTACCGATTCTGCTCAGCTTAACGCCCTCAGAGGGTTTCAATGTGAATTGGGTGACGGTAGGACCCGGGTGGGCATCACGCATCGTGACGTCCACGTCGAATTCACGCAGCTTTTCCTCGATCAGTTTTGCCTGTCGCTTCAGATCCTCGTCATTGACCTTCAGCTCACTATGCGAGGAATCCAGCAAATCGAAGGACGGAAATGTCCATTCCTCGAACCGTGTGTCCTTCATCTGCAGGATGTCCTTCACCTTGTTGCCGAGAACCGCTTTCGTGCGCTTCTTGATCGTCTGCTTGGCGAAAATCGGACGGACAATGTTGAGTTCGGGCGCTTCTCTGTCCTGTTCGACCAGGTCGTCTGCGTCTTCTTCCTCCCAGACGTCTTCGTCATCTTCCTCGACCACTTCAGTGACTGCCTGTGCGTTCCTCACCCGGCGCTTCTTCCTGGGTGTCAGGAGGGAAACGGCAGATTTGCCAATCCCGAGAAGATCGGGCTCGAAGGAAATGAAGAGTCCAGAGAGGAGCATTGCGCCGAGAACTGTGTAGCCCACGGCCCGACTGGTGAAGAGGAGGAACGGGACACTCATCATGAACCCGACGGCGCCGGCAAGTTCAGTCTGACGTGGACCGATATCCTCGATGGGTGCGCCGATGTGCATGATGCCGAGGAATGCGAGGAGCGAGAGAAGAAGGCCGACTGAGCGCTTGAGTTCAAATCGCGTTTCGCGCGTAAGCCAGTGCAGAGCGCCTGACGCGACGAGAAACCACGGAAAGATGACGCTCCA
>VGKZ01000030.1 GCA_016866815.1 Candidatus Peregrinibacteria bacterium
TGCTCCGGAGTACGCAGAGGGCATGTGGCGCATCCTACAACAGGAGAAGCCCGATGATTACCTCCTTGCGACGGGCAGAACGGCGTCCGTGCGCGAGTTTCTTGAGTTGTGCCTGATGCGGATGGGGTACGCGTTCGAGACGAAAGGGGAGGGCCTCGAAGAGAAGTACATCGATACGAAAACCGGGAAGGTCATCGTGGAGATCGATACGCTCTACCACCGCCCTGCGGAAGTCGATGCGTTGCTTGGTGATCCTTCCAAAGCGAAACGCGAACTCGGATGGGAAGCAAAGACCACTCTCGAACAACTTGCGGACATCATGCTGCAGGCGGACTGTACGCTCTTCGGCGTCTCTCTGTAGGTCTTACAGGGCGAGGTACTTCCTGCCCGCTGCTTCGACCGCTTTGCGATCCAGTACGGATTTCAGGTCGTAGATGACACCCCCATCTTTCTTCGTCGCGTCGATATAGGCTTGTGTACCGATGGTGAGGAATTCTTTGTGTTTGACGAGGAGGATGACTGCATCGAATGGTCCACTGGCGATCGTCCCACGGGGGCACGGCATCCGATCCCATTGGTCTTCCGCAACGTGTGGATCGTCCGCGCATACATCGCATCCCGCCTTCTTGAGCGCTTCGACCACCGCATGGGACTGACTGTTGCGTGTATCGGGAATGTTTTCCTTGAATGTGAGTCCGAGGACGAGGATGCGCTTGCTCTTCCCCGAACTGCCGAGTGCTGCGAGCGTTTCCCCGGCAACAATGTCCGCCATGCGGTCATTGACTGCTCTGCCCGCGGCGATGACATGTGTGGTCATGCCGAGCATTTCGGCTTTCTCGACGAGGTAGTACGGGTCGACGCCGATGCAGTGCCCGCCGACGAGTCCCGGCTGGAACTTGAGGAAGTTCCACTTGGTTCCGGCAGCTGTGAGAACGTCGGTCGTCGCGATGCCGAGCTTGTGACACATCATCGCGATTTCATTGACGAAGGCGATGTTGAGATCGCGTTGTGCATTTTCAATGGCTTTGGCCATCTCCGCCGTCTTGATGTCCGGTGCACGGTGAATACCTGCGGTGACAATTGCTCCATAGAGCGCACAGAGTGTGTCCGTTGTTTTTTCGTCCTGTCCCGAGACGATCTTCATGATCTTGTCGATCGTATGCTCTCTGTCGCCCGGGTTGATCCGCTCGGGGCTGTAGCCCAGCGTGAAGTCCGTACCGCAGATCATGCCAGACATCTTCTCCAGGATCGGCCCGCAGATTTCCTCGGTTGTTCCGGGGTAGACAGTGGACTCGTAGACCACAATCACTCCCTTTTTCATGTGCTTTCCCACCGTTTCAGATGCTCTGATGACCGGCGTCAGATCAGGTTTCTTTTTCTCATCGACCGGTGTCGGAATCGCCATGATGACCACATCACACTCCTTGATGATCACCGGGTTCGTCGAAAACATCATCGTCGTATTCTTCAGATCCTGATCGGCGATCTCTCCCGTGCGGTCATGACCGGCCTTCAGTTCGTCGATGCGCTTCTGATTGATATCAAAACCGCGTACCGCGTACCCTTTCTTCGCAAAGGCGTTTGCGAGAGGCAGGCCGACGTATCCCAAGCCGACGACACCGAGAGTGGGGTTTTGCATGCTGCAGCAGTCTACCGATGGAAAGAAATCGAGGAAACAAAAGAAATCGAGGATAATTCCGGATATTCGTCGTATTCGTTAGTTTCTTTGGTTTCCCGCTCACAGGCTTGTATAGTCACGCAACATGATTCGTCTCCTGCTCATCGAACGGCCAAAGACCGCACATATGCAGTTTATGCGGTACTTCTTCGTCGGAGGCACTGCTGCTGTCGTGGACTTGCTCGTCTATACGGTGCTTCTGAAGTATGCGGGTTTCCACTACGCATCCGCGGCATTCGTCGGATATATGCTGGGGCTCGCGTGGAACCATCTGCTCTGCATCTACTGGGTGTTCGAAAGCAAGCATCACCGCTCGAAGGAAGTCATGATGGTGTTTCTCATAGCGTTGGGCGGATTGCTCTGGACGTGGGGGATTCTCTACGCGCTCATCAGTCTTTTCGGAGTGGATGAAGTGATTGCGAAGATGATTTCCCAGATCATTGTGCTCCTGTGGAATTTCGGCATGAGAAAGGTATATGTCTTTCACTAAGGCCGAAGCAGCCTCTGTTGAAAGCATGGTAATTTCCGCCGGATGAGTGCATTTCGCGTTATAGTACGTTCGTGCAGAAAAAAGTAGCCATCATCGCGGGTGCAGGTCCTGCTGGCCTTACCGCAGCGTACGAACTTCTCAAGCGAACGGATATTCATCCGATTGTCTTGGAATCAACCCAGGCGATCGGTGGTATTGCGCAGACGTTCAATCACAAAGGCAACCGCATCGACATTGGCGGGCACCGGTTCTTCAGCAAGGACAAGCGCGTAATGGATTGGTGGTTCAATATCCTGCCGATGCAGGGCGCGCCTGCGGCGGACACCGCCGAACTCGGTCATGAGATTGACTATGCTGCGGAAGCGGTCGTTGATTACCTGTGTCCGCGGTGTGCTCCTGAGGACAAGGCCGACGGTAAAACCACGATGTTCACACATCCTGCACCCGATCCGGAGAAACATCACGATGTCATGCTCCAGCGTCCGCGCAAGTCCCGCATCTATTACAAGAGATCGTTTTTTCCCTATCCCATCGGTATCACTCTCTCTGTCGCGGCGCGCCTCGGCTGGATCAATACGTTCCTGATCGGCATGAGTTACATCAAGTCGCAGGTCTTTCCGGAAAAAGACGAGACATACCTCGATGGGTTCTTCAAGAACCGCTTCGGTTGTCGTCTCTACGAAACATTCTTCAGGGATTACACCGAGAAGGTCTGGGGAGTTCCCTGTAACCAAATCAAAGCGGATTGGGGTGCGCAGCGCATCAAAGGGCTTTCACTCAAGCGGGCGGTCGTCCATGCGGTGCGCGATCTCCTCAGCAGTGACTTCACCAAAGCGCAGGAGGAACGCGAAACCAGTCTCATCACACGCTTCTACTATCCGAAATTTGGTCCGGGACAGATGTGGGAAAAAGTTTCCGAGCAGGTACAGGCGTGTGGGGGAGAGGTGAAAATGGGGAGACGAGTGGTAGGTGTCCGGTGGACGAAGGACGCAGAGGACTCAGAGGAACATATCCCTGCGAAGGTCGTCAGTGTTACCGTCGAAAATACCGAGACCGGTGATACAGAAGAGGTCGCCTGCGATTACTTCTTCTCCACGATGCCAGTCCGGCATTTCATCGCGCAGATGCACCCGCAGCCACCTCCCCGCGTGGTTGAAGTTGCCGAGGGGCTTATCTACCGTGATTTTCTTACGGTGGGATTGCTTCTGAAAAAATTGAATGTGCAGGAGAAGGGAAAGAAACCGGCTGCCACCATTCCCGATAACTGGATTTACATTCAGGAAGGGGATGTGAAGGTCGGTCGCGTGCAGATTTTCAATAACTGGAGCCCGTACATGGTCGATGACCGAAGAAATACTGTTTGGATCGGGCTCGAGTACTTCGTGAACGAGGGCGACGAGCTCTGGATCAAGGAAGACAAGGACATGATCGCACTCGGTATAGAGGAAATGGTGAAGATCGGGTTCATCGAGAAGGCCGATGTGCTCGATGCGTGCGTGCTGCGCATGCCGAAGGCCTATCCTGCGTACTTCGGCAGCTACGATCAGCTGCACGTTGTGAAGGATTACACACTGCAGTTCTCCAATCTCTTTCTCATCGGCCGCAATGGCATGCACCGGTACAACAATCAGGATCACAGCATGCTCACGGCGATGACTGCGGTAGATAACATCGTCGCAGGACGTACAGAGCATTCAAATCTCTGGGACGTGAACGCTGAGCGCGTGTATCACGAGGAGAAGGGGGTCGGGAAGGGGGATTAGGTGTTTTTTTTGTACCACTCCACACTCAATTCAATGCCTTTATCAAACGGCGTCTGCGGGTTGTACCCAAAGGTTGTTTTGGCCTTCGAAATATCCGCGATGTAGTGCGTTACCTCTCCTGTTCGTGCATTGCCGATTTCGATCTTGGAAGTACTCTTGAGAAGTTCCTTCATGCGTTCGGCGAGATGCAGGATGGTTGTCCCTTCGCCGTACGCCAGGTTGTACGTACTATTCTTCGCTTTGTCCCAGTTTGCGATCGCTTTCATCACACCCTGTACAGCGTCATCGATGTAGGTGAAATCAAGACACTTGTCCCTGCCGAACACCTTCAGGGTGTTGCCTGCCTTCGCTTCACGGAAAAAGAGGGGGACCACGCGGACGCTATCATCGTACATGCCGTACACGTTGCTGAAGCGGATGATAATTGTCTCAATCCCGTAGCAGCGTCTGTAGGCTTCGAAGAACGCTTCACCGGCGATCTTGCTTGCGGTGTAGGGACTCTCGCAGGTCATGAAATGCGCTTTGCCTTCGTCGTACTTCTGTCCGTCGGGCAGATGGATGTTGCCGTAGGTTTCGCGCGACGACGCGAACATCATTTTCTTGATGCCGTTCTTTCGAGCAAATTCCAGGATATTGAATGTGTCCAGGCAGTTATCGAGTGCGCGGTCCGGATGCTCCACGAGTTCGTACACGCGGGCATTTGCGGCAAGATGAATGATGAGATCGGCTTTGAGCTGTGCGCTGTGCGCTTCTATTTGTACAGCATCCCGCAAATCAATATTCACACGAATAGCTTCAACATCGGTATTCCACTTACACGGTTCCCAGTCCGCACCAACGACGGTATGCCCCTCTGCCTTGAGTTTTTCGCACAGGCGGGTGCCGATGGTGCCGGAGGAGCCGGTAACCAGGATTTTCATCCCTCTTACGGTAGCGGAGAAACCCGATTCTCCGCTACGGTATTGCCGTGCTTTCTTTGATCCTCCCCACCTTCAATGAGGCCAAAAACCTTCCTGTGCTTCTCCCGAAGATCGAGGCGGCTCTCCAAGGTGTCCCCCATGAAGTGATCGTGGTGGACGATGACAGTCCCGATCGCACGTGGGAGGTTGCGCAGGAGATGGGTCAGCATTTGGACGATCTCCATGTCATTCGCCGTGTCGGCCGCAGGGGACTCTCCTCGGCGGTCATCGAGGGGTTTCTCTCTGCGAAGGGCGCTCAACTTGTCGTGATGGATGCAGACGGACAGCACGACATCGCTGTCATCGGCAAACTGGCGAAAGCTGTGCAGGATGGCGCTGGCATCGCCATCGGTTCGCGGTACATAGAAGGGGGAAGTGTGGGAAAATGGGATGAACGGCGCCATACCCTGAGCCGCATTGCAACGAAGCTCGCAATCGCTCTCTGTAAAGTGAAAGTGAAGGATCCGATGAGCGGATTTTTTGCGATCGACCGTGATCTCTTCCAGAAAATCGTTACTTCCCTGAACCCTAAGGGTTTCAAAATTCTTCTCGATCTTCTGGTGCACCTGCCTCGCGGCATCAAGGTCGTCGAAATGCCGTTCGCCTTTGCAGAACGACTCCATGGAGAAAGCAAGCTCTCGAGGAAGGTGCAGATCGAATTCATCGAGTATCTCTACGACGTCACGTTTGGCAAGTACATACCGTTGGTGTTCGTGAAGTACTGCATCGTCGGGTCCCTCGGAGTTATTGTTAACCTCGTTGCGTACATGTTGTTCGCGCAGTTCGCACGTGGAGGAGGGGAATTAAGCGTTCTTGGTTTCGGATGGTCGGTTATCGGTGCCATTGAAGTGGCCATTGTTTTCAATTTCCTTTTGAACAACCTCTGGACGTTCGCGCACGTGAAGCTCAAGGGCATCCGTGCCGTGACCGGTTTCCTCAAGTTCAATGCTGCATGTTTGTTTGGTGCTCTCGCAAACTATGCCGTGAGTTCCTATCTCTTCGCGTTCGGCATGAAGGAACTGGTAGCTGTCACCGTGGGCGCGTTCACGGGAGTTGTATGGAATTACACCATGAGCCGGCTGTTTGCGTGGAAGGCCTGATGTTCATAGGGGAGCGATAGAGTATAGCGACATCACCTTTTCTGAGGTAGGGTGTGCGCATGTCCGGAAACCTGTTGTGGCGGATGTTCTGGGGTACCTGCGGCGTCGTTGCCTGCACCCTTCTCCTGAAGATCTGGCCCCTTGTTCCCATGGTGATCTCCGCCGAGACGCGGGAGCGTGTTCGGACCACGGTGGAGGGTACTGCAGCCCGTGAGGGATGGCTGCTTTCCGATATCGTTCTCCTCAGTGTTTCTCCGGAGACACTCAGACTTGCGTACCGTCCGCACTTGCGCGGTCCCGACAGTGATGACTGTTTGGAGTTGCATACCTATACCGGCACTCTCCGTCCATGCCCGTAGTGAGCATCACAATCCTTCGGCGATATCTTCTTGTTGTTCTATTGCAGTGCTTTGCGATTCTCCTTGCACTGGTTCAGTCGCTCAACGGTGTACGGACCGATGAGGCGAAGTATCTTCTGAATATTCCCTATCCGCATCCGCCGCTCCTGCGGTTTTTGATGGGCAATACAGAGGCGTTTCCGTTTCAGGAGTTATTCTGGAGGCTTCTCTTCGCCACGCTTCTCGTACAGGCAGTATGGATCGTTGCAGATCTGGGTCGTTCTCTGGCAACAGAGAAGAGAGTGACTCTCTGCTTGCTGTGGCTTACGGCAGGTTCACTGCTCTTTCAGGCCGGTACGGTGATGATGGCACCGATCACTGCATTGCAGGGGCTTATTGTTGTCTGGTTCTTTCTGAAGAGTAAAAAACTGGATGCCGGCAGTTCGCAGTTGGCTGGTGTGGCACTGTTCTGGCTGGCTTCACTCTTCACTGCGTACCAGGCGGTGCTCTATGCCCCGGTTGTCTGGGGCATTTTCCGCCGCAATGGCTGCTCTTCCTCACGCGCTTCCGTGATTACAGTGGTGCCCATTGCTCTGCTGCTTCTCTACGTCGCGGGAAACCCTCTCGCCATTTCCAGTTTTATCAGTGCGGGAGGACAGAATGCGGGTTCGTCGTATGAAGGTATCACCGGATCCATCGTGGTTGCATGGCTGACCGCGGGGAGCGGCATTCTGAGCGTACTCGGTACCTACGGAGCGCTCCGATCCGGACGGAAGGAATTGTTCATCAGCGTTCTCCTATTGTTCACGTTCCTCCTGGTGTCATTCCGCGCATATTATGCTGTCTTGTTCCTACCGCTCTTCATTGCGGGTGTTGCGGCACATCCCGCAGTTCTGCAAAAGTCACACTTGGTAGCTGCCGCACAACTCTGTTGCGCTGTTCTGCTCTTGGCCCAGACCCCACTTTCCATAGGTTCATCCCCCGCACGGCATGTGATGCAGCGCATCAACGATCTCCCTGGCACAGGAGTGGTGCTGATTCACGGTTCCTTTGGTCATGAGTGGCAGTACGAAAGCAGGATTCCCATTCTGCGCTATCGGTCCGCACTCCTGTCCAAATCCAAAGCGGTGGTATGTCTTGAACGTTGTCCCGAAGTGGCGCGTTACGGGTTCTATCAGATCGCGAATATGGGTGAAGAGGTGTGGATTAGAAGATAGGCTTGTTGAGTCGTTCATTGTTTGTTCTGAAGAGCTCAACAGCAGAACAGCTAACAACCGTAATATTCTTTATACCAAGCAACAAACTTCGGAATTCCTTCTGCGATCTTCGTCTTCGGTTCGAATCCCAATTTCTCTTTCGCGTGTGAAATATCCGCAGAACTCTTCGTCGTATCGCCCGGCTGCATAGGCATATACACTTTCTTCCCCTCTGTACCCAGGGCTTTTTCCAATGTCGTGATGTAGTCCATCAACTCTTCGGTCTTACCACAGCCGAGGTTAAAAATTTCTTTCTCGTAGTTTTTATCAATCGCAGAAATAATCCCTGAGACGATGTCGTCGACGTAGGTAAAATCACGTTGCATTTTTCCCTGTCCGAAAATATTGAGCGGTTCTCCTTTGATTATTGCATCCGTAAAGAGAAAGAGTGCCATATCCGGGCGGCCCCAGGGTCCGTATACCGTAAAGAATCGCAGGCCTGTTGTGCGTGTTCTGTAGAGATGGTGATACACGTGGGCCATTTCTTCATTGCTGCGCTTGTTCATGCCGTAGAGCGAGAGAGGATTATCCACACGGTCGCTTTCCTTCGAAGGAAAATCCGTATTGCCCCCGTAGACCGAGCTCGTTGAGGCATAGATCAGCCCCGGAATTTTCTGCATGCGTACTTCATCGATCACATGGAAGAACCCTTTGATGTTGATATCGATGTACTCCGACGGATGATCGAATGCGTAACGGACTCCTGCGAGGGCGGCGAGGTGACACACGCGGTCGACGCCTTTCATGGCCTGCGCAAGCGCCGGACGGTCCATAATATCCCCGCGGATCATCGTACAATTGTCGTACCCTTCCAGTTCCTTTGCGCGCGCTTTCTTGAGGTTTGGATCGTAGTACTCGTTAAAGTTATCGAAACTGACGACGGTATCGCCGCGTTCGAGGAGAAGTTTCGCGGTGTGAAACCCGATAAAGCCAGCCGCACCTGTTATGAGAATCTTCATGCTTCACAGTGTGGTGCGAAGCAATGGCGCTGGCAAGCGGCTTACTTGTCGGAAATCTTGCTGACAGACGGCGGTGCCTGCAGTGCTTGTGACAGCTCATGCCGTTTGGGTTCCTGCATCATTGTGCTGATAAAATGCTCTAATCCGTTGTACTGCTCTTGCTTCTTCGGAGTCATGCTTTCCCAGCGTTTTTTTGCCAGGGAACGGCGCTGATCTTCAATGCTTTGCTGCGAATCCATGTGCCGAAGGTATCAGAAATTTCCCTGGTCGCAATCAAATGCTTTCACGAAACGGGCATGCCGACTCCGTAGTACAGAAGCCCTGCTTCTTTCACTTCTTCGGGAGTGTAGATATTGCGTCCGTCGAAGAGCATATTTCCCTTCATACTCTCCTTCAGTTCTTTCAGATCGATGCCGCGGAACGCATCCCATTCTGTGAGAATGACGACCGCATCCGCGTTTTTCGTCGCCTCTATCGGAGAAGGGCTGTACCCGATGGTATCTCCGATAATTTTTTTCGTGTTCTCCATTGAGACCGGGTCATGCACGGTGACGGAGTGTCCTGCGGAGAGCAGCATCGGAATCAGATCGAGACTCGGAGCTTCACGCATGTCGTCTGTGCGTGGCTTGAATGAAAGTCCCCACAGCGCGACTGTCGCACTCTTCGGCAGGGTAGCGAGAATCTTCTTGAAGAACCGTTCGCGTTGGTGTTGGTTGATCTGATGGGTCGCTTCGACGATCGGCATCGGGACGTCTGTTGCACGACTCAGGGCAATCAATGCCTTGACGTCCTTTGGGAAGCAGCTGCCGCCGTACCCGATTCCCGCATGGAGAAACCGGGGGCCGATGCGGTCATCCATACCCATGCCGCGTGCGATGTCACGCACGTTTGCCCCCGTCTTCTCCGCTAACTCGCTCATCATGTTGATGAAGGAGATCTTCGTAGCGAGGAATGCATTGGAAGCGTACTTCACAATTTCGGCACTCTCCCTGTTCATCCAGACGATCGGCTTTCCGGTGCGCGTGAGGGGATGATAGATCTCTTCCATTATTTCTTTCGCCCAGCCTTCGCCCCCTCGGCTTCGCTCGGGGCTACGCCTGCCTGCCGGCAGGCAGGGACGGGCAGGCCACGAATCACCATTCAGGCCGACGATGATTCGATCCGGTTGCATGGTGTCGTGTACTGCATGACCTTCGCGGAGAAATTCCGGGTTACTGACCACGGGGATGGTGATAGCTTCGCCGCGGGCTTTGAGTATCTTTTCGATCAATGCTTCACACTCCTTTCCCGTTCCAACGGGTACTGTCGATTTATTCACGAAGACGAGATCCTGACCAGCGTGCTTCGCAACGGTTTCCGCAACGGTGAAGACGGCACGGAGATCCGCGGAAAAATCTGCATTTGGCGGCGTGGCGACGGCGGAAAACACGACCCGGCATCCGGGCAGCGCTTCCTTCAGATCCGTCGTGAACCGGAGGCGCCCAGTGTTCAGATTCCTCGCTAGGAGGTCTTCCACTTCCGGTTCATAAATAGGACTCTTGCCACATTGCAGCATTTTTACCTTGTTCGCGTCGATATCGACGCCGATGACTTCATGCCCCAATTCCGCGAAGCAAACCGCGGAAACGAGGCCGACGTAGCCGGTACCGATGACGGAGATTTTCACGGGGTTAGTGTAGGAGGAGTTTGGTGGGCTGTCAGGCGGTTTGAGGAGTTATTCGTTACTCGTTACTCGTGATTCGTCTGTACGTCACATATACTTATTACGAGTCACGAGTCACGAGTCACGAGTCACGGATCTCGGATCTCGGATCACGGATCACGGATCACGAATCACGGATCACGGATCTCGCATCTCACATCTCACATCTCACATCACGATCCTTGTACTGTTCGATTACTTCCACCAAACTACACCCGTGACCCAACGCACCCTCATCACCCTTCGGCAGGCTCAGGGCGGGAATACTCGTCAAAACTGCTCCGATTTGTATGCACGCTAAACGTACTCTCATCACCGGTTCCGTGGCGTACGACGTCCTCCTCGGCTACGACGGCTCATTTGCCGATGCCATCGACGGTGCCGATACCAAAAAACTCTCCGTCAGTTTTTTCTCGCCGCGGTATGCCAGGCACCACGGTGGCACGGGCGCCAACATCGCATGGAACTTGCGGCTGCTCGGTGGCGACCCCATGCTCGTCTCTACGGTAGGTACAGACGGTAGCTCCTACAAGGCACTGATGGCGGAGCGCGGAGTCGATGTCACCTACCTCGAACAACGCGCTGACAGCGTCACGGCGACTGCCATGATTGGCACGGACACAGGCGAGCGTCAGATAGCATTCTTTCATCCCGGCGCGGATGCCCTCGGTGACTGGCCCGATCTCACGGATCAGCGCGAAGACATCGGTCATGCCATCATCAGTCCGAGGAATCCGATCATCATGATGAAAGCGGTGCGTTGGTGCGCGAAGCACAAGGTGCAGTATATCTTCGATCCCGGACAGCTGATCATCGGCTTGAGTGCGGATGAACTTCGTTTCGGTATGAAGCAGGCGAAGGGCATTATTGCCAATGCCTATGAATGGGAGCTGCTGTCCCAGAAGGCCGGTATCAACGAGCATGATGCCGTTTCCCATAGTGAC
>VGKZ01000031.1 GCA_016866815.1 Candidatus Peregrinibacteria bacterium
GAAGTCCTGACGGATGTTGCCGTGTATCTGCCGCCGGAGACCACCTCCATCGTCACTCTTTCCGAGGACGAGATTCTGCAGATTGTTCAGCGCATTCGTGATGCGATCTTCGCCTACAACATGACGCAACCGAGGATTAACCAGTTCGTTGCGGAAATCCGTGCGCTGGAAAACCATCCCGATCAGGGGCGTATTCTCCGCAGATTGGCGCAGGTACTCCCTGAAGGCCCCGAAGCCTTCCCGGAGCGTGTGTACAAGGAGATTGTGCGGTTGAGATGGGACACGGCGGTGGAGACGTTGTAGTAGGAGGGTGGTAGATAGTAGGTTCATTAGGTTCATTAGGTGATTAGGTGATTACTTTGCCCACCTGGCTTGACCCTTTCTTTTGCCGCATACACACTACGTGTCGTCATGTACGTCCTCACAGATCTCAAGCCCGGCCGCGCAATTCAGATGGATGGGGTGCCCTACCTCATCGTGTCGTCGCAGTTCGGCCGCAAGAGCCAGAGCAAGGCGAATATGCAGTGCAAGCTCAAAAACCTGAAAACAGGCGCCATCGTTGCGCATAACTTTCAGGGCAGTGAGAAGGTAGAACCCGCGGACGTGGGGTTCCGCCGCGTGCAGTTCCTGTACAAAGGCAATGGTAATTGTACATTCATGGATCTCAGTTCTTACGATCAATTTGAACTGAACGAAGAGACGATTGCCGATGCGAAGGAATACCTTGTCGAAGGGCAGGAGTGCGATGCAATGGTTTTTGACGACCAGCCGATTGGCATTCAGCTTCCTTCAACGGTGAACCTGAAAATCGTGGAGACGATTCCCGGCGTGAAGGGGGATACCGCTACCGGCGGCACGAAGCCGGCTACTCTGGAATCGGGTCTTGTTGTGAACGTTCCGCTTTTCCTCAGTGAAGGAACGGTGGTGAAGATCAATACGGAAACGGGGATGTATATGAGTAAGGTGGAGTGAATCCGTGATTCCTGCCCGTCCGGCAGGCGGGCGTGATTCGTGATTCGTGATTCGTGATCCGTGATTCGTGATCCGTGATTCGTGATTCGTGATCCGCTCTCGCTAGAGTACTTTCTTTCGTAGAATCTCATTCACCATCGCAGGATCAGCCTGTCCTTTGCTCTCTTTCATCACCCATCCGACGATTGCACCGAGTGCAGCCTGTTTACCTGTTTTGTAGGATTCGATTGCCTTGGGATTCTTCGCAATGGCTTCTGTCACGAGCTTTTCAATCGCGGAGGTGTCACTGATCTGTCCCATACCCTCTGCGGCAATGATTGCTTTCGGCGATTTTCCCGTCGTGACCATTTTTTGCAGAACGTCTTTTCCGGCATTGCCCGAGATTGTTTTTGCATCGATTGCCGCAAGGAGTTCCAGCATCGCTTCGGCGTCCGGTCCTTGCGCAACGGTCTTCTCCGCTGCATTCAGGAATCCGAGCAGTTGTGTGAGTACGAGGCTGGATGCACGCTTGGCGTCAGATTTCGCGGCAACAGCGTCAAAGATGGTGCGCAGTTCCGGCTGATCCAGGAGCTGCATCGCCTGCTTTTCGTCGAGACCGCTCTCCATGTACTTTTGCTTGAGTTCACCCGGTAGAACAGGAAGTTCCTCACGCAGATCTTCGATGTCTTTTGCTGTGAAGACGAGCGGGGGAATGTCGGGTTCGGGGAAGTAGCGGTAGTCGTCTGCGTTCTCCTTGTCGCGGAGCATGCGCGTCTTCTCTTCGTCATCCTGCCAGCCGACCGTAATGTTTCCCTTCAGCGGTCCTCCGGTTTCCTCCCACAGCTGCCGTAGCCGTTTTTCCTCATACTGCAGCGCTTTTTCCAGGGATTTAAACGAGTTTAGGTTTTTGATTTCACTGCGGGGGTTCAGTGTGTTCGTTCCTTTCTCACGCAGCGAGATCGAGGCATCAAAGCGCATCATGCCCTTGAACATGTCGGCTTCCGAAGCATCGACGGCGATCAGAATCCGCCTCAGTGCCTGCGCGAATGCGACCGCTTCTTCCGCGCTGTGGAGATCCGGTTCCGTGACGATTTCCATCAGTGGTGTTCCCGCACGGTTGTAGTCACAGAGCGTCGAGCTTCCTCTGTGTGTCAGTTTGCCGGCATCGTTCTCCATGTGCAGTCGCGTGATGCCGCAGGATTTCTGCGCGGTGATTTTTCCGCTGCCGTCGACGATGTCATATGCAACTTTTCCCTTTACGCTCAGCGGAAAATCGTACTGTGATATCTGAAATCCCGAGGGGAGATCGGGGTAGAAGTAGTGCTTGCGGTCGAAGTGGCTGCGGAGGTTCACCGTGCAGCCGATGGCGAGGGATGCCTTGATCGCTTTTTTCACAGCTTCGCCATTTGGTACGGGGAGCGTGCCGGGGTGTCCCATGCACACGGGGCATACGGTGGTATTCGGAGCTTTGCCAAACGCGTCGTTGTCACATCCGCAGAACATCTTCGTCTTCGTGCTCATCTGCGCGTGGACTTCCAGCCCTATGATGACTTCAAGCTGTGCCATAGAAGTGTCGTCGGAACCGAGCATACAGGAGTTTCAGCGCTCTATGGAGAGAAGTAATGAGAGTTCTTGAGGTTTGGAATTTTCAGAGTAGATTGCCGATATGCCGCTTCAGGAAGCCACAAGCCAGATAGTTGCATCTCCAGAGGAAACCCCGTTTCCGGGAGATCTTTCCGATGTCGTGGATGCGGAAGAGACGGCGAAGTGGCAGCGCGGGGAATACATCGGAAGTATCGTGCAGCGTGTACTGGATGGCGATGAGGAGGCATGGAAGGAACTCTATCGTGAACAGTGGCGGCCGGTTTTCAACAAGATTATGCATATGACGCGCGACCCGGATCTCGCCGAGGAGATTGCGCAGCAAGTGTGGCAGCATGCACACCGGAAAATCAGGAGCCTTCGCAACCCACGAGCGTTTTGTTCGTGGATACAGCGGGTCGCCAACAATATGACGTTGAACTTCCTGCAGAGGTAGAAGAAACACATTCCTGTTGCCATGGAAGAAGAGGCGCTTTCGCAAATGAGCGTCGATCGTCATGAACCGATTCATGACCTGATTCGTGATGAACAAGTGAGGAAGGTTCGTGCTGCCATCGCTGATCTTTCCGAGTTGGATAGGGAAGTAGTTCTGGATTTTTACTTTGACAGTTTATTGCTGAGAGATATTTCCGAGAAGCGAAATTGCCCCATTGGGACGGTGAAGCGGAGGCTCTTTACTGCACGGAATCGCTTGCGCACTAAATTGGAGGAGATGATGATCTGATACCCTTGCCTCATTTCCTGAGATAATCCACGATCAAGATTCCGTCGAGGTGGTCTGTTTCGTGTTGCACCACGCGCGCATCCAGATCGTGCAGCCGTCGTTCCTGTTCTTTCCCTTTTTCATCGAGGTAGACGACGGCGATTTCAACGGCGCGGCGGACATCCACATCCACACCCGGCAAACTCAGACAGCCTTCCTGCATCATCATCGTCTCCTCGCTCTTCCAGGTGATGTCAGGGTTGATCAGGGGAGTCATCTTGCCGTTGATGTTCGCGAGACAGACGCGCAGCGATACCCCCACTTGTGGAGCGGCGATGCCGAGGCCCTCCGCCTTTTTCACTGTGGAGCGCAGATCTTTGATCAGTTTCAGAACCTCCTTCGTCACCTTCGGCACGGGCTTCGTTTTCTTCCGGAGCACCGGAGTGTCTTTGCCGGTGACGATGGGAAGGACTGGCACAGATGTAGAATAGAGGAATTTACGAATATAGGAATGTTGAAAAGTGCATTCTTTCATTCCTTTTCTCTACATTTTCGTCACCACTCCGTTTCCCGCCATTTTCCTCAATTGATCGATGGACCCGATTTTCCCGTACCCGATCATCTTCACGAGCGCCTGTGCGGCCAGCAATACATCGGGCATGGCGCGGTGGCGGTCCTTGGGCAGCGTCAAACCGAGCCGCATGTAGAGGACATCCAGATTGTGGCGGAATTCTTTCGGGAAGAGTGCCTGACTGAGGCGCATGGTGCAGAGACATTCGGGAATCTCGACGTATCCCCAGCAACACTCCTTTTCGCGCTCCAGGAAACCCATATCGAAGTCGGCATTGTGCGCGACTAAAATGGAACCTTTTGCAAATTCCAGAAATTTTGGAAGCACCAAATCAACCGTGGGTGCCGATGCGACATCTTCATCCTTAATCTTGTGGATACGTGCCGCTTCCCACGGAATGGAACGCTCCGGATTCACGAGCTCGGAAAACACCTTGTCTGTCACAATAGTGCCATTCTCAACACGTACGCCTGCAATTTCGATGATCCTGTCACCTCTGCGCGGATCCAGGCCGGTAGTTTCCGTATCGAAAACGGTGAAAGCGGGGAGTGACATGGGAATGGGACTATACTGTCACCGGTTGTATGCCGCAACTCACACTTGCACACGTACTTCGGCAACTGAAAAAACTTCATCATCCGCCGAAGACATTTCTCGATTTCCAGACATCGCTGCAGCTTCTCGTCGCCGTTATTCTCTCGGCGCAGTGCACCGATGCCCGTGTGAATATCGTCACCAAGACGCTTTTCAAGCGGTGCCGCACGGTCCGTGATTTTGCGGAAATATCGCAGAACGAACTCGAGAAACTCGTGCATTCCTGCGGCACGTACCGCATGAAGGCGAAGAATATCCGCGCGATGGCGGCTCTCCTGATCGAGCGTCACAGAGGAAACGTGCCGCAGACTATGGAAGAGCTCACGGCGCTTCCGGGTGTGGGGAAGAAGACCGCTGCGGTCGTCCTTTCCGCTGCATTTGATATCAATGCGTTCATAGCGGTGGATACGCATGTCATGCGCGTCGCACGTCGCATGGGATTAAGCCGCCAGCATGATCCCAGCAAGATCGCGCTCGATCTCATGGAGGAGGCTCCGCGGAAAGAGTGGAGAAAAGTGACGTCGCTCCTCATCAGCCACGGCAGAGCCGTGTGCACCGCCAGAAACCGGGCGTGCGACCGTTGTGTATTCCGTGAGGATTGTCCTTCGTCGTGGGTGAAGGGGAGAAAAGACAGAAGATAAGGTATACTGCCGTTGCACTTTCCCCACATTCCATGCGAAATTTCCGAATCGTTGCATTGGTATTACCCATAGCGTTGCTCACGGCGTGTTCGTGGGTTCCCTGGGAGCGGAATGAGGTCATGGAACCGGAACCGATGATGGAAGCAGAAACGATTGATGATGGGATCATGTCTCCGGAATTGGCTCCTGAAGCAGATGAAAATATGGGTGATAGCGCAGAGCAGGAGCAGATGGAAGAAGAAGACAGCATGATGAACCCGAAAATGATGGAGGAATCCGGCGACCAGGCATCTGATGACGAGCCGTATCCCGGATACTTCGAAGATCACTTGTACTATGAGGATGGTCAGCCGCACCCCGGCTACTACCGTAACTACGTCGATGGTGTGATCGGCAACGACTTCGAATCCATCCTCTTTTTCCATGCCGCCTGGTGTCCGTATTGCATAGCGAACAATACGAAATTGGAGGCGTGGTATGCCGAAAAGCACTTCCCCCGCTCGGTCTACAAGATCGATTTCGATACGGCTGATGAGCTGAAAGCACGCTTCGGTGTGACGAATCAGGACACCTTCATTCTCATTGGAAGGGACGGCAACGAAATCAAGCGTGTGACATTCCCCTCCGAGTCGGATCTTCTGGAACTTCTCGGCACATACTGACGATGCTGCAGGTTTCTCTTCTCATCACTCTTTTCACTGCTGGTCTCCTGACCATTCTCCTGCCGTGCATACTGCCACTCCTGCCGATCGTGCTCGGTGTGAGCATTGCTGGCAGGTCAAGGCTGCGGCCGCTTGCGGTGATGGCGGGAATGCTCGTGAGTTTCGTCGGATTCACATTCCTGTTACTCGTTGTTCTGAATCAGTTCGTCACCGCGGCGGAGTACATTCGTATTTCCACCTATTACGCATTGCTCTTGTTTGGTTTTGGGTTTTTGACTGCGAACTATAACATTCAGCTTATAGGTGTGGTATTGGGAGGCTTCTTTTATACGAAGTTCGGATGGATCGTCGTGACCGTTGCGCAATGTGCGGGGTGGGCTGCCATGGAACTCGGCACACGTGTCGCGACGAAGATCCAGCAGCTTGGATCCAACATCCAGCAAAACACTACGGCGAGGCTTGGTGCGGATAATCCTCTTAGTGCCTTTATCATCAGTCTCACCATGGGGTTGGTGTGGGTTCCGTGCGCCGGACCCGCATTGGGTTTTGCCTTTACGCTTGTACGAGAAGAGCCGGGTCTGCAGGCGTTTCTCTACCTCACAGCGTATGGTCTGGGTTCCGTGCGCCGGACCCGCATTGGGTTTTGCCTTTACGCTTGTACGAGAAGAGCCGGGTCTGCAGGCGTTTCTCTACCTCACAGCGTATGGTCTGGGTACCGCCATTCCTCTTCTTGTCGTCGGGTACGGCGGACAGTGGGCCGTCCATTCGGTCCGCGCGCTCGGCAAGTACAGCGGCCGTGTGAAGCAGATCGCGGGAGGGATATTGATCTTCACTGCCGTTGCACTGAACTACAACTGGTTCCGGGAGATTGTCAGCCGCACTTCCTTCGGCAATCTCGGTGTCGATATTGAGCGGAAGTTGTTTGAGGGTGATATGAAGGAAATCAAGGAAATCAACGAAATCAAGGAAACCAAGGAAATCAACGAAATCAAGGAAACCAAGGATGGTGAGGTATCATTGGCCGGCATGAAGAAATCTTCTCTTCCCAACATCAGCCGTGCACCGCTGAATATTGCAGAGCTCGGCGGTGAATGGCTGGGCAGCGAGCCGCTCACGACGGAGGATCTTAAGGGCAAAGTGGTGCTGATCGATTTCTGGACGTACAGTTGCATCAACTGCATCCGCACGTTGCCGCACATCGAAGGCTACTGGAAGAAATTTGGTGGAGAGCACTTTGTACTTATCGGCGTTCACACACCGGAGTTTGTGTTTGAGAAAGATAAGGACAACGTTGCGAAAGCAATGGAGAGGTTTAAGCTCACGTATCCTGTTGTGCAGGACAATGATTACAAAATCTGGAAGAGCTTCGCGAACCGCTACTGGCCGGCGAAGTATCTCATCGATGCGAACGGCTACATCCGCTACACGCATTTCGGTGAAGGGGGATATGAGGAGACGGATGAGGCGATAGGGAGTCTGTTGCGGGAGGCGGGTGTGGAAGTGGCGGAAGAGGTAGAGGACTCAGAGGACACAGAGGACTCAAAGGACTTAGAGGAAAGGAGTCGCTATGGTGATCTGACGCCGGAGACGTATCTGGGGAGCCGCAGCTGGCCTGCGCTTGGCAACGGTGCTGCGTATCCCATGGAGAGTGTGTTTACCTACAGAGCACCCGAGTCGATGAAGCTCCACAAGTACTACCTTGTCGGTGACTGGCAGATGCTGGATGAAGAGCGGCAGGTGCTGCGATCAAACACCGGAGAAATCCGCATGAAGTTTCTGGGAGGAGAGATCAATCTGGTGATGGGTCTCGAAGATGGCGTACAAAAATCATCAGTCGAAGTGTGGGTAGACGGACAGAAAACCACTTCGTTTACGGTGGATTTCCACACACTCTACCAGCTCTTCAAAGGGGAGTATGGGGAGCATGAGGTAGTACTTAAAATCACCGGAAAGGGTGTTTCAGCCTATGCATTTACATTCGGGCAGTAGTATTATCACTGCCCATGAACACGGCAGACCCGCAGTACCTCCGGCTCCTCAAAACCATCCTCGATACGGGTACTTCCAAGGAGGACCGTACCGGCACGGGCACGCTCTCGCTCTTCGGCGCACAAATGCGTTTCAACCTCCGCGAAGGTTTTCCGTTGCTCACGACGAAGAAGGTACACATGAAGTCCGTCGTGCATGAACTCCTGTGGTTTCTGCAGGGGGAGACGAATACGAAGTACCTCACGGAGAACGGCGTGAGCATCTGGGACGAATGGGCCACTGATACGGGGGAACTCGGTCCCGTGTACGGCAAACAGTGGCGCGATTTCCATGGCGTGGATCAGATCACCGATCTCATCGCGCAGATCAAAAAGAATCCGGACTCCCGACGTCTCATTGTTTCCGCATGGAACCCGGCCGTACTTCCGGATACGGCGTTCAGTCCCAGAGAGAATGCCGCACAGGGGAAAATGGCGCTGCCGCCGTGTCATTGTCTGTTTCAGTTCTATGTTGCTGACGGACGTTTGAGCTGCCAGCTCTACCAGCGCTCTGCGGATATCTTCCTCGGCGTGCCGTTTAACATTGCTTCCTATTCGTTGCTCACGCACATGGTGGCACAGGTATGTGATTTGGAAGTCGGCGATTTCGTTCACACATTCGGTGATGTACATCTGTATAAAAATCATCTGCAGCAGGCGCTGACGCAGTTGGAGCGCGAACCCAAGGCCTTGCCTACACTGAAGCTGAATCCTGCAGTGAAGGATATCTTTGCGTTCCGGTTCGAGGACATCGAGGTCCTGAACTACGATCCGCATCCGGGGATAAAGGCGCCGATCGCGGTTTGAGAAGCTATAAGTAATAAGCTGTAAGCTGTAAGCTGTAAGCATATGAATGTTTCATTGATTGTTGCGGCCTCCGAAAACAATGTCATCGGAAAGGACAACGCCATTCCATGGCACCTTCCCGATGATCTGAAGTTTTTCCGCGCAAAGACCGAGGGGCACCCGGTGATCATGGGGAGAAAGTGCTACGAATCCATCGGCAAGCCGCTGCCGAACCGCGAGAATATTGTCGTCACGCACCGTCAGGATTACCATGCACCGGGGTGTGAAGTGTCGCCATCGGTGGAGGAAGCCATTCTGTACGCCGGCAGGAATCATCCTGAGGAAATCTTCGTGATTGGAGGAGGAGAGATCTATCGTCAGGCGTTGCCCGTTGCGAATCGTATTTACATGACGCGCGTACATGCAGACATTCTGGGCAATGTTCTTTTCCCCGAGATCGATCCTGAGGTCTGGAAGGTGACGGAGAAGCGGGAACATCCGAAAGATGCGAAGCACGCGCATGCGTTTACCTTCCTGACACTGGAACGCACAGACGAGCTGCCCGTCTGATTTCCGTTGTTCACGTGTAGTTTTTTCTTGGCTTCATAGAGCCAAAAATAAAGACTCACTGCTCTTCGATTGTTGCTGCAGTGTCATTGTATTGTGACCCTTTTACACTGTGGGCACATGGCAATCGAAACACCTGCATCACAGGCGGATATCAATGCAGAACAGGAAGCACAGGAACTCATCGACCGGGTGATGAAGCAGCACCTTCAGGGGGGCGGCGAAGTCACGCCGGAACAGTTAGCGGCGTTTCTGCGTGCTGAGGCGGCGAACCGTTCCAAAGAAGTACAGGAGCGCGTGGAGGCGTATATCGGGACGCTCACGGCGTCCGTCCGCACCGACGTCATCAAAGCGCTGGAGCACGGCGTGGGAGGCCAATACGACGGCACCAAGACTTATATGGCTGCTGCAGTTATTGTTCCTGTAAAGGGGGAGAAGGTGGAGGAGCAGGCAACGGAAATTTCCAATCATGAGCAATACCACAAGGATCATGATCATCTCGCTGATATTAAAGCAGCAGAAGATGCCGTCGAGGACGGTGGTGTTGCCGTTATCGGTGGAGAGACGTTCGATGACACAGAGGTCGTCGAACCCATGACTATGGAACGCACGGGAACGGAGTTCGTATCCGGAGGTTACCGCGACATGCACAACCGTATGGGTGCGGCGCTCTCCCGCGCGAAACTCGGCTGGAGCGATCTGGAAAAGGCGATCGACGCGAGGGATCTCTCCATCATCAGCGACGGCACGCGAGAAAAGGCGAAGGGGGTCGTCGAAGGACAGTATGCGTTAGCTGCCTAACAATAACAGGTGTGGTATTGCCAATGTGGTTTATGGGGTTTTGCTGCATCTGTTAGCCCCCGAATTAATTCGGGGGCTAACAGGGTTCGACCTAACGTCCGATCAGCCGCAGGAACTCATCACGGGTTTTCGGGTCTTCCTTAAAGAGTCCGCTTACGGTGCTCGTGACCGCCACAGAGTGCTGCTTTTCCACGCCTCTCATCATCATGCAGAAGTGGCTGGCCTCCACCACAACTCCTATCCCTTTGGGCTTCAGCACACTCTCCAGCGCGTCGCAGACCTGCTGTGTCATACGCTCCTGCACCTGGAGCCTGCGGGCGAACATATCGACGATGCGAGCGATTTTGCTCAATCCTATAACGTGCTTATCGGGAACGTATCCTACGTGCACTTTGCCGACGAAGGGCAGCACGTGGTGTTCACACAGGCTGTAGCACTCGATGTCCTTCACGATGACCATGCCCTTCGTGTCCGATGGAAACAGTGCATTGTTCACAATTGTCTCCAGATGCTGATCGTAGCCGGAGGTCAGGAAATTCATCGCCTCCTCCCAGCGTTCGGGGGTTTTACGGAGGCCTTCCCGGGAGGGGTTTTCGCCGATAGATGAGAGGAATGCTTGGATAAGGTCTTTCATGGGCTTTGAGCTATAAGACGTAAGCTTTAAGCTATAAGCGTGCAAGACTATACAAGCTTTCGATGAAATGCACGGAGCATTTTGTCGATTTCTATCATCTGTTTCATGAGTGTTTTTGCGACATTGTCCTGTAGGTAATTCAGGTGTTCTGCCAGTAATGCCTGTGTGCGCAGCTCCGCAAGAGAGCCCTTTGCAATCAGCAAAAATCCGGCAAACTCTTTATCTGATCGTCGCTGACTGCCTTCTGCAATATTTGATGGTACGGAGACAGCTGCGCGTCTCATCTGACTCGTCAGCCCGAATTGCTCATGATACGGAAAATTTTTCGTTACTGCGTATACGGATTGA
>VGKZ01000032.1 GCA_016866815.1 Candidatus Peregrinibacteria bacterium
TCCTTCGCTTTGACGCTGAGAATTCCGTTCGTATCCAGGTCAAATGTCACTTCGATCTGCGGTACACCGCGCGGCGCGGGAGGAATACCGTCGAGAATGAAGCGGCCAAGGGACTTGTTATCACCGGCCATTTCGCGCTCACCCTGCACGACGTGAACTTCCACAGACGGCTGGCTGTCTGCTGCTGTGGAGAAGATCTGACTCTTACTGGTCGGGATCTTGGAGTTTCTCTCAATGAGCTTCGTTGCAACTCCTCCGAGGGTCTCTATACCGAGTGACAGTGGAGTCACGTCCACAAGAACAATGTCCTTATCGATATCACCGCCGAGGACACCGGCCTGGATAGCCGCGCCGATAGCGACGACTTCGTCAGGATTCACACCCTGGTGCGGATCCTTGCCGAAGAGCTCCTTCACTTTCTTCACGACTGCAGGCATGCGGGTCATACCTCCGACGAGAACGACCTCATCAATGTCCTTCTTCGAGAGCTTGGCATCCTTCAGTGCAGCCTCACAGGGCTTCACGGTGCGTTCGATCAGTTCACTGACAAGCGCCTCTAACTTTGCCCTGGTCAGCTTCATGGACAGGTGCTTCGGCCCGGATGCATCTGCAGTGATGAATGGCAGGCTGATCTCGGTTTCCGTAGCTGAGGAAAGTTCGATCTTCGCCTTTTCAGCTGCCTCCTTGAGACGCTGAATTGCGATCTTATCCTTGGAGAGATCAACGCCCTGATCCTTCGTGTACTCATAGAGCATCCAGTCGATGATCAGCTGGTCGAAGTCATCGCCACCGAGATGCGTATCACCGTTGGTGGACACCACTTCGAAGACGCCTTCGCCAAGATCGAGAATTGAAACGTCAAATGTTCCCCCACCGAGATCGTACACTGCAATTTTCTGGCTCTTACCTTTGTCGAGGCCGTACGCAAGAGCTGCGGCAGTCGGTTCATTGATGATGCGCACGACTTCCAGACCTGCGATTTGCCCTGCATCCTTTGTTGCCTGTCGCTGTGAATCGTCAAAGTATGCCGGTACGGTGATGACTGCTTTGGTGACGGAAGTTCCGAGATACGCTTCGGCATCCTTCTTCAATTTCTGGAGAACTTTTGCGGAAACTTCCTGCGGAAGCATCTCATTGCCGTCGATGGAAATGACTGCCCTTCCTTCTTTTCCTTTCTTCACTTCGTACGGCATCTGCTTCGCCTCGCGCCCGACCTCCTCGTAACGGTGACCGATGAAACGCTTTGCGGAGAAAATGGTTCGCTTGGAATTCGTGACAGCCTGACGCTTTGCTGAAACACCAACGAGTGTCTCGCTGTCCTTGAATGCGACGACGGAGGGGGTCGTTCTGTTGCCTTCGGCATTAGGAATCACCACGGGCTCTCCGCCTTCGATGACGGAAACGCAGGAGTTCGTAGTGCCGAGGTCTATCCCGATGATCTTCGACATAGGTCTGAAAGGGAAATTATCACTCGCTATTTTAGAGTGATAATCAGAAGAGTCAAGATATTCTGCAGCTTCTTCGCGATAATCTCTATACTGGTGCAATGTTTTTAGATGAAGCAACCATCGGTGTGCAGGGCGGTACTGGCGGCAATGGCTGCGTGGGTTGGCGTCGCGAAAAGTACGTTGCAAAAGGCGGCCCGGACGGCGGTAACGGAGGTCGCGGGGGGTCGGTAATTTTTCTGGTTGATGAGAACACGGATACTCTGGCCTTCTACCATTCCCGAAAAAAGTTTGCGGCGAAGGACGGGAAAGCAGGCTCAGGAAATGATTGCACCGGGCGAGACGCTGATGATCTCGTCCTTCCCGTGCCACCGGGAACGTGCGTGGAAGAAGGTGGCGTCGTCATCGCGGACTTGAGGGTGAAAGGCGAACAGTTTTGCGTAGCGGCCGGAGGACGTGGCGGATACGGCAATGCACACTTCAAAGCTGCAACGCGGCAGAAGCCGGATTTCGCTGAAAAGGGTGAACCGGGTCAGAAGCGATCTGTGCATCTCGAACTCAAGCTCGTCGCCGACATTGGCATCATCGGTTACCCGAGCGTCGGAAAGTCGACGATCATCTCCGTCATCAGCTCTGCCCGTCCGAAGATTGCAGACTATCCTTTCACGACGCTCATTCCCAATCTTGGTGTGGTTCATGTAGATGATCGATCGTATGTCGTGTGCGATGTTCCGGGCCTGATTGAAGGTGCGAGCGAGGGAAAGGGTCTCGGCATTGAATTCCTCCGGCACGTCGAGCGCTGCGGTCTCCTCCTCCATGTTCTGGACCTCAGCCGTGCACTTGAGGATAACGCATTGAGACCTGAAAAGCTGGCGGAGGACTACGCCGTGATTCGAAAAGAGCTGGCAAACCACTCCCCTGCTCTCGCAGCGAAGCGCGAGGTAGTCATCGTCAATAAGTGCGACCTGACGGACGTTGATCTCAAGGAATTCATACGGCAGCTGCAAGCGAAGGGCGTTCCCGTTTGGAAACTCATTTCGGCCGTGACAAATACAGGTATCAGCGAACTGAAGAATTCGCTCTTCACGATCGTTCTTGAAGAGCGTTCACGAAGGGAGAAGGAAGCTGCAGAAGTGAAGCCGGAAGTTCCGATCTTGACAGCAAAGGATAAGCCGTTTGTCATGGGAGCATATTCGGTTGCGACAGAGGCAGACGGTACTGTGCGGGTGACAGGAAAACGGATTGAGCAGTTCACTGCTATGACAAATTTTGCCTCGGAGGGCGCAATGCTCCGCTTCATCGATGTCATTGAGCGCATCGGCCTGAAGCGCGCGGTGAAGAAAGCGAGGAAGGATGATTCATCGCCTGTCTTCGTCGGCAGCATTCGCATCGATCCGTACTTGTAATCCGGTACCCGCACTAAGACTCCAGTATTCCGGGTCGGATTCTTGTACGCTGCCGCAACTCCAATACCGCTGACCATGATTGGGTACAGCACATCCAATCCGGAAAAACGATTTTGTGAGCATTATTGAGTGGAACGCGAGGCGTTTTCTTCGTATGATACTTCTGTGGCCCGGTAGCTCATCGGTAGAGCGCTGCCCTGAAGAGGCAGGCGTAGCCAGTTCGACTCTGGCCTGGGCCACCATGTAGTACTCGTACGACGCTGGCACAGGGCGCGCACCAGCCTGTTCGCGCTTGCCACTGCACCGCATCCTCTCTCAAAACGAAGTTCGATCCGGCTTGCTTAAAAAATGTTGGGATTTCCCGAATCAGCACGGGCGATTTCTGATCGAGATCGACCTTCTCCGAAAGTAGCTTGTTCTTTTGGTGAGGTGCTCATCATTGGTAATACTGCCATCAAGCCGTAGGTCGAGGAGATCTTCCAGTTTCCTCTCAAGCGCCTTTTTCTTGCTCTTCAAATGCTGAACGGCTGCCTGCGCCTGCGCTGGATGTGACAGTTGAGGGAATGAATGGGCTTGTTTCGTAAACAGCATATTTTTTTCGTATTTTGGCAGTTGACAAGTTGCATATTTACATGTAATATGTACCTGTATTTTTCTCCCAATCATTTCTATGGATGAACACACAAAATCCCCTAAAGGTCGTGAGCAATCACCTGAACAGATTGCATTGGAACTTGAGATCCAGAAGGTTCTCGACAACCTCACGAAGCTCACAGGGAAAAAATTAGTTGAGAGATGGGACCGTCCTAACGCCGTCTACGCATTCCTGGATGAGACGAAGCTTACTGGCCCCAACAGAAGCCATACGTGGGATGTAATCCCCAGTGTAGAAATCGGTTCCAAGGGCTACGTCGTTGCCGCGAGCCGGCAAATTTCCTGCAAGACGGAGGGTGAAGACCCAGAGAATAAGCGCCCGTACATCACTGATGCCATTCACATTCGCCCCGGTAAGGGTGGGGAGCTTATCTATCACGACTTTGAAATTGATAACGGTGTCGGGGAGGGTAAGTTGATGGTTCAGAGGGAGAGAAACGGTGATTTCTCGAATGGGCAGGATTCAATTGTGGTCGTTGACGCAAACACGTACTACCCCAATGTGACCTATCCGGGGCACGACGAGCGCAGTGCCCCCTTGGCCAAGGCCACTCTCGAAAAACTGCAGCAGGTCAATGCAGAATTGCAACATAAGATCTCTGCAAGAGCAGCCACTATTCAAAACAATATCAAGGACGAGGCGAAGAAGGCTGCTGCTGCCATCGCATCGCTGGACATTCTTTGATCGCTCAAAAAAACCCGCTTTCGCATGACTCGACTGGCGGGTTTTACGTTGAGATTTTGCTTCGAGAGCATCCAAAGCTTTTGAGCGGTGTGCAAAGCCCTCGGGCAAGGAGGCAATCGCTTCTTTGCCGCGGATGGAGAGCGCCTTACCGTGCGAGACGGCTGCGGGGCAGCACAGATAAATCAACCGCCGCGCAATTCGGTTATGATTGCGTCCAGCAGGCACCACCATTTACCGAAGTACTTCAAACAGCCTTCGGTACATTTCATGGTGCTGCTCCAGCGAGTCGAGCGATACCCACTCATTCGGGCCGTGGAGATCTCCGCCATCAGGGCCGAAGAGAAATGCAGGGATGCCTGCGGTTGCAAAATACCGTGCATCCGTTCCGCCGTGCTCTCGAATGAAGGGAACTTCTCTTCCGGTGCATTCATCGGCGAGTTTCTTGATCAGCTGAACCATTGGGTGCTTCGGATCTGTGGAGAGGCCGGGGGCACTCAGTACCTCCGTCACATCACAATTCATCGGCAATGACTTTTGAACGACAGAGAGTACTTCTGCGGCGTCGGAATACCTCTCCGGCGGGTACCGAATGTCGAGGCCACACACTGCAGTGGCAGGAGTCTGGTTTTTGGTGTCACTGCCCTTGAGGGAAGTCGGGGAAACGGTCATCCCCCACTCCTTCTCTGACGCAGGAGCCGGCAGTGCCTTGTGAATACGCTCCAGCGCATCAGCGAGCAACCATACGGCATTTTCACCTTTCCAGGGCATAGCACCGTGTGTGGAATCTCCACGGGCAGTCAGTTCAGCCCACAGAATCGCTTTGTGCTCAGTGACAATCCCGAGGCTTGACCCGGTATCCGGTGTAAATGCTGCCGGAGGTTTCAATCCTTCGGCAATGAGAGTCGGAATGCTCTGACCGGCAATCTCTTCGTCGCTGGTGAAGAGAACGGACACCGGAGGCGTGTTCCCTGCACGGACTTCCTCCTGAAAGGCGAGGAGAAAAGGGACGCATGCACCCTTCATATCCTTCACGCCGCGACCAAAGGCCTTCCGGCCCTCCGTACGGACGGAAAACTGCTCCGGAATACCGGGAACAACGTCAAAATGGGCAAACCACAGTAATTGTGCATCAGGGTTTTCCAGGAGGATGTACGGGCAGTCGTTCACGACCCCTCTCTGGAGTTTCGCAGAAAATTCCGAGAAGAACGTAGTGGCAATCCAGTCAGCGCATGCCTGTTTTTGGGCTCTATTGCCCGAAATGGTCTCGAATTGAACAAAGGCTCTGAGTGATTCGATGAGGGCAGACATGAGAGAATATTAGAAAATATGTTGATAATTTCATCAAATTATTGTATAATAACATTCAAGCACACATCACCATCGAATGCATCCCAAACACAAAAAACACCTGCTGAGTATAGCAGCTCTTGGATCTCTGACGACACTGCTCCTGGTGTCCAGATCCTCCACTGCAGCACTCAATCCGTACGAAGCACCGTACACGACGATTCAGAGAAGCACGCACAGCGAATCGCCGTACATTCGTGAAACTGGTCCTGCAATTCACGCGGACACATTTTCGTACCGTATTGCAGAACGTCTACAGCATCGGCTGCGTCGCAGGGGCAACCACATCGCACCTCCTGTCGACCAGCTTGAGCAGGCAGTCCGTCAGCGACAGGATCTCCTCACGCATCACACGGATATCACGTTCGATTCCGGAGACCCCAAAACCAAAGACCAATGGTCCGTCTCTTTCCAACGCTATCCACTCTGGCTAGGCGGAGTCTTCACTTCAACATCTGCGGCATTCCTCATTCGTGAGGATGCGATTGCCCGTGCCATTGCCGACGAGAACATCATCCATGCGAAGTTGCCTGTGGATGCCGTTCTCAAGGAAGTGCAGTGGAGTACAGATGAGAAGCGTATTTCCAGAGTTGTCATCGATGGAATTGCGAAGAGCGGCTATGTTCTCAATCAGGATTCTGCGGCAACCAAAATCGCTGACGCACTCGCCAGCGGTACTGAGTCATTGAGCGTCTCTCTAGATACAGTTCCCGGAAAACTCATCAATGCGTCCGGCGAGGAATTGGGTTCCCTCAGCCTTCTCTCCACGGGTCGATCCGATTTCAAGGGCTCCGACAACTCCCGCATCGCTAACGTGAAGAAGGCGCTGGACGAACACGTGAACAACACCATCACTGGTCCCGGTCAGCGATACTCCTTCAACTCAACGCTCGGTGGACCTGTGAGCCAGGGCAATGGCTGGCACATGGCAAAAGTCATCTTCAATGGAGGAGACTTGGAGTACGCACCGGGTGGCGGCATCTGCCAGACCTCTTCAACAGTCTACCGTGCGGCGCTCATGGCAGGTCTCCCCGTCCTCGAGCGAAAGGCGCACAGCCTGTACGTCAGTTACTACAAGAAATACGGTGTCGGTATCGATGCAACAATCTACCCAGGCTCGCAGGATCTCGTTTTCGTCAACGACACGCAGAACCCTCTGATTATCCAGGCATACCATGAAGGTACGGAAGCCTTCGTGAACGTCTACGGAACTCCGGATGGACGCATTGCAGAGCTCTCCGGACCGTATTTCTTCTCCACTGCACCGGAAGATGTCGTTGCGCAGGTGAAAGGAATCGCGTCCAATGAAATTGTCTGGCTTCACAGAGTGCAGTACGCAAACGGTACGGTTCGTTCAGAGGAAGTATCCTCGCGATACAAGGAATTACCGAAGTCGCTTGTCACCGAGTACCCGGCAGCTGAAACGACTCTGCATGCATCGGCTGCCGAAGGTGTGACTGATTGATAGCGGATCCAATGCGAGATAGACTGCGGTGGTGTTCAGGATTACCCTGTCCATTACCCTCGGCTTTGCACTGTAGTGCTCACTCTGCACGGGTGGCATACTTTCCGTGTTCTCCGAGCTTATTCCCCGTGTCGTCGCAAGCACATCCGGTGTAGAGGATGCCGGCGGGCCCATGAGCTATGCGTCTGTCGGTAGGTTTTCCTGCATTCGTTCTACGAAGGCCAGTAACACTCTCAACCGTCACGCGACCTCCGGGTGTACGGACAGCAGAGGGTGTCTGAAGCAGGAGCACGTGAAGAATCGCGACATGCTAGTGTTTGCGCTGAACGCGATCACCCCAGCGCATCCCGCTACGCCTCAGGTAGTTTTTGTCGAATCTACGGAGCAAAGGCCACTTTTAGCCTATGGAGGCCCACCCGGCTTTTCTCCTTTCCCTGGACTGGCATCCACTGTTAAACTCGAATAGACGAACGTGCTGGACGTTTTTTTATTTCCCTATTCCTCTTTTTGTATGGCTGATTCGAATTCATCAAATCCTTGGTTCGGCGTCTCCATGGCCCTGATCGGCGTGATTGTCGGTTACGGCGTCGCCATGGGAACGAACGGAAGCTTCGGTGGTGCTGCAGCGCCTGCTCAAGTCGCCGATGTTGCTGCTCCTACCGCTCCTACACCACCCGCCGAGCCGACGACTGCAGATAATGTGAAGCCTGTTGATAAGAAGACAGATCACATTCTCGGCGATCCAAACTCGACAATTTCCATCATTGAGTACTCCGATTACGAGTGTCCTTTCTGCGCCAGGAATCACCCGACGGTCAAGCAGTTGGTGACGGACAATGACGACGTGAACCTGGTCTACAGACACTACCCGTTGAGCTTCCACGCAAATGCCCAGGCTACTGCTGAGGGCTCGGAGTGTGTCGCAAGCCTCGGAGGAAACGATGCCTTCTGGAAGTTTACGGAAGCCGTATTTGATCAGGGTGCTGACAAGGCGAAGCTCCGCGGCTACGCAGAGTCTGCGGGGGTCAGCGGAACGAAGTTCGACGACTGTATGAACTCCGGGAAGTTCACGCAGGCCGTCAATGATCATTTTGCCGAGGGAAGCGCTGCCGGCGTCAACGGAACTCCGGGAAACATCATCATCAACAACAAGACCGGAAAGACCCGTATGGTCTCCGGTGCCCAGCCTGCTGCCAATTTCCAGGCTGCTATCGACGCATTGCGGTAGAATTCATCTGAACGTAAAGGGGGCGGTACGCCGCCCCTTTTTTGCTGAGAAAACCTTTTCCTGCAGTCATGAGCAGCTATACTGTGGCAGTGAAGATTCGAACTCTCGCTCTTGTTTCGGCTGCAGCTCTCTCGGCGTGCGCTATGACGACAACGCAGGATGCCGGGAGTTCAGTTTCCTCATCCGCAATATCGTCGATCAGGGAGACGCAGAACATTACCTACATTGGTGTTGTTGAGCCTGCGGGGATCAGTGTATACACAGAGGGCAGTCACAGACTTGTCCTACCGGAAGGAAAGTTCGTTCTCCTGGAGAGTTCCACGGTAGATTTGAATGGATACGTGAATGAGAAGGTGATGGTTTTCGGATCCATCCGGCCGACCGTCGAGGCTGGTGGCATGGTGATGCGGGTAACGGAGATTCAATTGCAGGATTCCTCGTCCAGCTCTTCCAAGGAGAGTTCAGCCGAGACTTCCAGTGTTCCGTCACGTGGAAGTTCAGCGCTATCCAGCGCATTTGCTACGGTCTCGAGCGTGGCAATTTCCCCCTCCTCGTCAACAGCTGCTGTGGAGAGTTCAGAAACGCAGTCTTCACTTTTTGTGTCTTCATTGGCAGAGAAATCGTCACTCTCGTCGGTCCCTGCATCCAGTGCCTCTTCGGTAGCCTCGTCTCAAGCGGATCTCTCTCTCAAAATCGAAACAATGTCTCGCCAGAACTTCGCCCCGTCGCTCTGGACGCAGCAGTATTGCACATCGCATATCGGATTTTGCCTTCCTATACACAAAAACTGGTGGTTTAAGTCTTTCGGAACGACGACAGTGGAGTTATGGCGCGTCGAGATCAGCTCCGAACCTGTTGAGAATCTGGGTGAAGGACCGATCGTCGTGCGCTTACTGACAGACAGCAGATCGGCAGATGACGGCACTGTGAAGACGGAAGGCGGCACAGTGACATTTGTGAAGTCGTGGACATTCGACAGACACTTTGAGATTGTTGCAGATGCTCGTCTGAGTGAGGCTGTCCGCTACATTGGCTCCACTTTGTCAGTCTTTGACGACGCACGATAAGTTCCTCCATCTCCATGGTTGAAGGCAATCTGCACTCCGGTTGGACCACTGTCGAAAATAACGCTGACCCCCTCAGCACTCCCGTACGTTCGGTGCCTGAGAAGGTAGTTCAGCAGAAGACGTACCTCCCATTCCTGGAGACTCTACGACTCTACGCCGGCTGGCTGCTGGCGTGGTATGGCATTGTCTACATCGTCGGTGCTTACCAGTACCTCAAGCCATTACCGTTTCGAGTCCCCTACGCAGAGAGTCTCTTCCTTTCACCTCTCGTACTGAGCTTCACGTTCGCGTCCTACCTCTTTCTGCTCTGCTGCGCTCTGTACAGGGCCTCAGGAAAATCAAAATCTTCCGCTATCGTCGTGACGGTCATCGGCATCGGAGCATTTGTGCTCTACAGGATGAATCTGCAATAAACTAGAGGCCCAGCTGCTTGCGGATCTCATCAGCTTTTTGCTGCTCCTGGCTCCTGGCTCCCTGCTGGACGTTGATGGACTGTAGATCCTTCCAGTCTTCGGAATGCTTCTGCTCAAGCTTCATCAACTGTAGGAGGTGCTTCGGTGACAGTTCCGAAAACTTACGCTTCTCCTCCTCAAGGATTTTCTGGAGCTCATCGATTTGAAACTGCGAAAGTTTTGGAATTGCCTGAACGATCCGCCACTTTTCGTCGCGAGTCAGGGAAATGCTGCCGCGGAGGAGCGAGAGAAACTTCTGCTCGTCAAATTTCGTCTCCGGGTGAGCAGGGACATTGATATTGTCATTATTCAGAGAGACTGAAGCAGAACCGAAGCGGTAATTACCAACCTCTTTCAGGATGCGAATATCTTCGTCATCATAGCCCTTCTTCTTCAGATCCTCGTCGGAAGGAAGCGGACCGGGAGGCGGAGGCGGAGGGCCACTGTCCTGTGGTTGGGCACCGCCCTGTGCACCCTGCTGTGGAGGCGGAGGGGGTGGAGAAGCAAACACCTGCGTAGGGTCCAGACCACCCTGAGGGACTTTGTCTCCGGGTCTCGGAGGCGGAGGTCCTTGCGTTTGTCCCGCTTGCGGTGGATTTCCTGCTGGAGGGGTTGGGGTGGCCATATATATGCGTGAAGTTATTCTACTTTAGCAATTTACTAGGCGGAAACAACATGAATTCCCTCTTCCTTGAGTATTCGCACATCATCGACTGGATGAACGATGAAGAGGTTTCCAGGCTCCGGACGTTCTATTCCCTCTTTCCCATCTGAATTGTACTTGATCCTAGAAAGCTGGTAGTACGCACTGAGATCGATTTTGTCCTGTGTACGGTCCTCCGGGTGCCATTTTCTCGCTATATCAATGCCGCTGCCATTCAAATACACATGTGTCTGTCCAGGTATA
>VGKZ01000033.1 GCA_016866815.1 Candidatus Peregrinibacteria bacterium
GTGAGGTTGCCGATGCCGTCAGTGGCGAGGATGGTGCCGGAAGAGCCTTGGGAACCGGGGAAGCGGTAGGTGATGCCACGGACGATGATGCCGGAACCGAAGACCACTTCGTCATTGAGGGTGGTGACACGTTCGACGACGAGGGAGCCGGAAGACGTCAGAAGATCCTGAGCCCTGAGGTGGTAGCCGCTTGCGACCCCGCTCACTTCGAGTGCAGCCTGCGCTCCGGTGATCTGATTGTTGATAACGAGGGCACCGGTCATAGTGTCTCCGGCAACATTGACGTACCGCGCGTCGCCGCTTGTCTGACTGAGCCCCGTACCGACGGTGAGATCCTCCGCACATTCGAATTTCTTCGTCGTGGAATTCCATGTGACCTTGTTGGATCCGGTGCAGTTGCTGGAAAGTCCGAAGCCGACGATCGTCACACCGGAGAGCGTGCCGTGAAGTTCGATATTGCTTTCGACAACCAAATTTCCCGATGACGTCAGTGAATCTGTCGCGTGCACAATGGCACCGGAAGCCGTCGCTGCCTCCAGTAATCCTAGATTGTAGAGCGTGAGCCCGCCTGCATCACCCGCAGACCGGCTGCCGGAACTTGCGAGTCCGAGAGAATCGTAAATGCCGAGCGTCGGACCGGCAGGACCCGTCGCCCCTGTCGCCCCTGTTGCGCCGTCCGCACCCGCCGCACCCGATGATCCCCCTCCACCGCTCCTGCCACTACCTCCGCCGCGGCGGCTGATGTACCCGGATGCAAGTTCGTTGATGTTGGACTCGTTGAGGAATGTCCACACCAGCGTGCCGTCGATCGTCATAAGCACCTGTCCGTTCTCGCCCGCACCGATCGCGCTCCAGAGACTGGGCGCGGAAGTGATGGGAGACATCTCCGGAAATTCCGGCGCACTTTTGAAGAGAATCTGCTCGTAAGGCACACCAGCGGCAATCATGTCGTTGAGACGCTCTTCACGTCGTCCGAGTACTCTCTGTACAAAATCACTGATGGCAGACACCACCGGAATATCACCGTCAATATGTCCACGAATCTGCGAGGTGAACGTCTGTTTGACCGTCGACTCCGGGAGACGGATGTAACGTTCGGGATTCACTGTTTCGGTAACGAGTGACACGGCTCCAACCGGAACAGCAATCTCCTGGGGTGCTGCAGTCGCAACGGGAGTCACAACGGACAACCGCTTTGCTCTGCGTGCTGCAACACTATCCACGAGAGAAACTGCATTGAGAATTCCCGACTGTGCGGAAGATTCCGGAACACTATCAATCACCATTGTCGTCACCGTCGGCTGTACAGCGCCAACCGGAATATTGATGCGAGTTCGCTTGTTGAGCGAAGGCTTCCTGTCAGGAACAATGAACGACATGAAGCTCCCGATAGGGTTGCTGAAGTCCAACCGTGAAATACGTGTTTCACGTCGCGCCTCGACGTTCGCGAGAAGTTCTGACGTATCGGACCCTACGGATTTCACATACGCAACGGGAGCGGTCGCCGTGACCGTGATTTCTTCCTGCTGAAGGAAAAGCGGGTATACCTGCCCGTCGATATCCACCGTCCTTACCGCAGTGAATGCGGCAATAGTATGATCGAAACCGCCATTCAGTATTTCCTTTGGATCGAGTTCTGCACTCAGTCCCGGATGCACGTCCCATACTTTCGCGACATCGCCGTTCAGAAATACGAGACTTCCCGTGGTATTCATCTGTCTCGTCCCGGACACAAGAAGCAGAAGCACGACGATGACAGCGGAGATGATGCAGCGCTCAACGATGAGCGCATGCTTGCGGAGTGATAGCCTGCAAAGCTCCGCTGTACTCAAAGTTGACCCTGACACTTTCGCCTCTTCGAGTACCACGGTCGCCTCCTGCGCGAGAGAAGTCTTGATGAGTCGAGCGGTCTGCGCGCGGGAGTATCCGGTTTCCCGCTGGATGAAATTCCGAATCAGACCCTTGTCATCGCGTCCGAGTTTTTCGTAATGGAATTTCCGGAGCAGTGCTCCGATCCACTCCTGCTTCACCAGCTTTTCCGCCGAAAAAATCTCTCCGGGTTCTGCCGACTCCTCGATCCGTGAACGGATTGTTTCGAGAGACGACGGCAGGAGGGAGGTGACGGTGATGGACATCGGATATGTGTGTGATGTGTGTCTGTGAGCCTCAGGCTCATTTCCGGATTCGTTGCATAAATCATTAGAGTATACAGGATTTTGATAAAACGAACAAGTGGCAAAAACACGACCGATGAGCCCAATGGACGAGCCTGAATATGGCAATACAGGAAAGCATGGATAACGTCCTAATTTTTGGTAGCATCCATGCACTTTCCCTCTCAGCACGCACATGACACCTCCTGCCGTTTCCGCCTCCTCCCTTGCACCGTTTCTCACGACGACGCTCGATACGACGAATTTCCGCGACCTCGGGGAAAAGTACGAAGGTAAAGTGCGCGACGTCTACATTCAGAAGCAAAACGGCAAGCGGATCCTGATCGCCACGGACAGGCAATCCGCGTTCGACATCAACTGGACGACCATCCCCCTGAAGGGGCAGGTCCTGACCGAGATGAGCGCATGGTGGTTCGACAAAATCGGCGACATCATGCCGACGCACGTGCTTGCCCACCCGGATCCGAACGTGATGATTGTCAAAGACCTGGCAATGCTGAAAATCGAAGTCGTTGTTCGCGGATACCTCACAGGATCAAGCAAAACAGCTATTTGGGTGAACTATAAAAACGGCATCCGGGACTACTGCGGAAACGCTCTCCCGGAGGGAATGGTGAAGAACCAACCGCTTCCAAAGGTCCTTTTGACGCCGACAACAAAAGGCGTGGACGATGAACTCATTGATCCGAAAGGCATCGTGGAACGCGGGTTTGCGACACAGGAACAGTGGGACGAGATCGGTGAAAAGGCCCTGAAACTCTTTGCGAGGGGGCAGGAAATCGCACGGAGCAGGGGGCTGATTCTCGTCGATACCAAGTACGAAATGGGTTACGACACAGAGGGGAATCTGACCATTGCCGACGAAGTCCACACCCCCGATTCCTCACGGTACTGGATCGCCGGAACGTATGACGAGCGCTTCGAGCGGGGGGAGGAACCGGAGAGTCTGGACAAGGAATTCTTCCGGCTCTGGCTCCGGGATCAGGGGTTCGAATACGGCGGCAAGCGCCCCGAAATCACCGATGACGTCCGCCTCATGCTGGCGGAAAAATACATCGATCTCTACGAGCGCGTGACGGGGGAAACGTTCACCATCCCATCCGATCCGAACGTCCCAAAGCGTATCGAAAACAATCTGAAGGTGTATCGGATATGACCTGTGACGAGCCTGCATGCTGGTAGGAAAATGCTGTGAAATAGTGAACACATTATTTGTACAATAAAAGGAATTCCGGACAGAATTCCCCTCCGTTTCCGACGCGATCATCCGCGTCCGCATGAGCCTGAACACGCTGATAGGAATACATGATCGCCATACATGCAAGAATACGCCTGAACGCGAATAATACCGTCCATTTGCCAAATGAGCATGAGGCTCAAGAAGCTATTCGTGCACCGGTAACGCTATCCGCCACCCCTCGCCCACCCCCTCCGCGGCGACGAATCCGGCGTTCACTTCCAGGGCGATGGCAGCAGGCTTCAGCGACGCGTACTGGGGGCATGGATCGGCGGTGCACGGCACCATAGTCCCATGGGAAATGTACTTCCCCTGCTGATCGAAAAAGATGATATCCAGGGGGATGAGTGTGTTCTTCATCCAGAAGGAAAGGACTCCTGGCTCCTGGAAGAGAAAGATCATTCCGTGTTCCTTCGGCAATTCCTTTCTCCCCATGAGACCGCTCATCCGCTCTTCCGGGTCATCCGCCACCTCGACCGTCAGCGTGACCGCCTTCTGGTCTGGGGATACGAGGGCAATGGATTGTGGACCGGCATTCTTTTTCGACACGCCGCACCCAATAAGAATAAGGCAGCCAAGGACAAGGACGACTCGCTTCAACATCATGATGGGCGGAGGGAAGCGATAGCCATTGTACGGTCAGAAGAACGGAAAATGAAGCTGCCGGAAACGAGATTGTCCGCACCGGCTTCGATGCACATCTTCGCGGTGGTGGCGTCGATGCCCCCGTCCATCTGGATCATGAGCTTGGGGTACTCCTTCCGGGCTTGCCGGACCTTGGAAAGAACTTCCGGGAGGAACTTCTGGCCACCGAAGCCTGGCTGAACGGACATCACGAGGAGCAGGTCGATATCTGCCAGAACATCGGCAATATCATCGATCGGAGTCTCCGGATTCAGGGCGATGCCGGCACTGGCACCGCCTTTGTGAATTCGGTTGATGAGATCCTTGCGCGCTTTCGTTCCCGCAACTACCTCCGCGTGAAACGTGATGTGCCGGACCTTGAGGGCGAGGAATTCATCGATGCGTTCAGCTGGATTTTCCACCATCAGGTGCACATCGAGCGGAAGCTTGGTCTTGAGCGACTTCAGAACCGGAGCCCCGAAGCTCAAATTCGGGACGAAATGGCCATCCATGACATCAACCTGCAACCAATCGGCATACGGCTCAACGCTCTCCACCTCTTCCTGCAAACGCGCAAAATCCGCAGAGAGAATGGAGGGGGTGATGAGAATCTTGCGAGCCATACAGACATCATGGTAACCCAAGTACGCAATAATCTAATAATGCAATCACTCAACGACCCCCCTCCAAATCATTCACTCGCTTCAGATGCCTCCCCTCTTCAAAATCCGTCGATAAAAACACATCGACATACTTCTCCGCGTCCTTCGGTTTCGTCAATCTCCCTCCCATACTCATCATATTCGCATCGTTGTGGGCACGCGCCAGACGGGCGGTCTCCTCGCTGTACACAAGCGCACAGCGTATGCCCCTGACCTTGTTACTGGCCATGGCTTCGCCGTTGCCGCTGCCGCCGAAGACAATCCCCGGACAACCGTATTCCAGGACCGCAGCTGCGCCTTTGCGCATGATGGCAGGGTAATCCACCGCTTCTTCCGAAAACGTTCCTACATCCACCGTATCGATCCCCTTGCCCTGCAAAAAAGACTTTATGCGTTCCTTGAGGGGAAAGCCGGCATGGTCGGCAGCGAGAACAACGCGCTCGGGTTTCATGACCGGTATGGTAGCTGTCAGGAGCCCCAAAATACAGGCTTGCCGGCTGTCAAAGACAGGCTCATTTCCCGTGAGCCTCAGGCTCATTTGTACATTAGTGCATATATTCGGTATCTATTCGCTCTTTTAAAAAACAAGCATCAGAGATCAGTGAACGTGCCCCGGAAACACGAGACGGGTGTGTGGCGTTGCATAGTGAGCATCCCCTGTCTCCTGCATCTTGAATATTCCCTTATTCCCTTCAGTACCATATCCTGTATTCGGATGCGTACACCCCTCATTGCAGCCAACTGGAAAATGAACCCGGCACCTGCCGGAGCGTTGGGAACGTCGTCTCCCTACCGCACACATGCGGCAGTCGATGTCATCGTCTTCCCCTCGTTCCTTGATCTGAAGGAATGCCTCGCAGCGAAGCTCATCGCTGGACCCCAGTTCGCCAGCCCCGAAGAACCGGGAGCCCATACCGGCGACGTCAGCATGACGATGATCAAAACGCTGGGATGCCGCTATGTGCTTTGCGGTCACAGTGAACGGCGGGCGGATCACGGTGAAACCGATGCAGACGTGGCGGCACAGGTGATCGCCGCACTCGAACGCGGGATGCACCCCGTCGTCTGCGTTGGGGAATCACAGGAGCAACGGAAGGCAGGGAAAGAGAAGAGCGTTGTGAAGAAACAGCTGGCGGGACTGCCGCTGGAATCAGACATCACCATCGCATACGAACCCGTATGGGCTATCGGGACCGGAAAAACCGCAACTCCGGCAGATGCACAGGAGATGCACGCATACATTCGTTCGCTGCTGCCGGAGAACAGACGTAATGGAACGCGCATCCTCTACGGCGGTTCCATGAAACCGGAGAATGCGGAAGAACTTCTCAAACAGCCGGACATCGACGGAGGTCTCGTGGGCGGGGCATCATTGAAGCCTGATGATTTCGGGAAGATTGTGGAAATTGCAGCTGCAATGCAGAAATAGTCACCATCGAATCACGAATCACGAATCCCGAATCACAAATCCCGAATCCCGTGTATACTCACTCCCACTTTCCCCGTTCTCTATGTTCAACACCATCTTCTTTGGCTGGCCCGTCATCATCCTCATCCTCGCGATGATCCGACAGGTAAACCAGTACGAACGCGGCGTATTACTGACGATGGGAAAATACTCGCGAACGTGGAATCCCGGCTGGAAGATCCTGATCCCCGTTTTTCAGAGGATGATCAAAGTGGATATCCGTACAAAAGCAGTCGATGTCCCCGATCAGGAAGCGATCACGAAAGACAACATCCCCATCCGCATCAACGCCGTCATCTACTTCCGCGTACTGAGTGCGGAGAAAGCGGTGCTTGAAGTGGAGGACTTCCTCTACGCCGTCTCACAGCTTGCACAGACCACCATGCGCAATGCCGTCGGCGAGGTGACGCTGGACGAGCTTCTTTCGAAGAAAGCCCAGATCAGCGAAGGAATAAAGAAAACCGTCGATATCGCCAGCGATCCGTGGGGCGTGGATGTGCAGAGCGTCGAACTCAAAGACATCGTTCTACCGGAAAGCCTGAAGCGCACCATCGCCAAAGTGGCGGAAGCGGAACGCGAACGGCAGGCCGTCATCATCAATTCCGTCGGAGAAGTGGCATCCGCAAAAAACATGGCCGAAGCCGCAGCAACACTCGCTGCACAACCCGGAGCCCTGCATCTCCGTACGCTCCAGAGCATCAATGACCTGAGCTCCGATCAGAGTAATACTGTGGTGTGGATGGTTCCCGTCGAAGCGATGAAGGCTCTCGAAGGGTTTGTGAAGAAGTAACCTATTTGCGCTTCTTTGCAGGAGCATTCTTCGTCAGGTTCACCTTTCCGGCAACCGCAACGGGTGCCAGGGGATGTGCGAGGATATCGGAGGAGAACTGCGTGTAGAACACGCTGCAGAAAGCGATACATAGATGCTGTGTGACGATGAGCACCAGACCGGCGAGCATCGGTACCGGAGCCAGGAGCATGCTGAAAACAGCAAAGATCAGGAGCATAGCGATGCCCACGGTGAACCCGGCGAGAATCCAGTATCCGACGATTCTACCCCAGTACCCGCGTGATCGCTCGTTGCTCACACGCACCGACTCGAAAACTCCCATGCCGTCGCGTACGTAGAGTACGGGTGCGAGGGTCAGTCGCGGGCCGATGATGAAACCGAAAATGATACCGATGAGCGGAATCCAGACGAACGAACGAAGCATCATCCAGATGGACAACCCTATGAGCGGCAGAACGACACTACAGGCACGCTTGAGAGCGACAATGGGGTCCTTCGTACCGTCCACAGCCACCACGAGGTAGTACGCTGACGCCAGAAAGGAAAGGAGAATGGCAATCATTGCGAAACTGCCGAGAGCCGGCGCAAGGCCCTTGATTATATGCTTTGCAACCATTTCTGCGGCGTCCTCGTTGATCTCGCCCTCCGCCGTCATCATGCCCATCTCTTTCATCATATCATCCATTGCCTGTTCGTCCCCGTTTTCGATCCTCTCGGCAAAATCGGAAAAGCGTTCCATGCTGCCGAACTTGCTCTCCATCATGAAGACGGTGTTCCTGTGCAGCAGATACTGTCCTGTGAAGAGTACGAGTCCGACCACAACGGCAGCGACGGCAAACACCGTGAAGTGTGAGCGGAAGAAATTCCAGCTGGAGGAGAGAAGTTGTGAGAAGGTCTGCAGCATGAAAACAGGGGAAAATACCCAAAGACTGTAGCAGAATAGCGGAACGGAAACCAAACTACGGGTGACCCATAAGCAGACCAGGTAATTACCAACATTGCCGCTGGTTAGCCAACATTGCCGCTGGTTAGCCAACATTGCCGCTGGTTAGCCAACATTGCCGCTGGTTAGCCAACATTGCCGCTGGTTAGCCCTAATCAGCGCGTAAAAATTGAGGGCTAACCAGCGCGTAAAAATTGAGCATTCACGACCGCACCCACATGCCGTTCCCCACGTTCCTGGCCGAACCGGAAAGCTCCAGCATCGTCAGCTTCGCATTGATGATGGCGGCGTCGATCTTCGCCCGCTCCGTCAGATCACTGACGGACTGTGGCATGGAGGTCAGTGCCGTCCATACGGCCGCTTCTTCCCTGTCCGCTGGAACAAATTCCACCGCAGCCCGGGTCGCATCGGGAGCAACGATACGCAGTTCCCGCAGCACTTCCTCCGGAGAGGACACAAGGCGAGCTCTACCCGAAGCGATGAGGTCGTGGCATCCGCGATAGTTCTCATCGAAGATCTGCCCCGGCACCGCAAAGCAGTCGCGACCGTATTCCAGAGCCAGATCTGCCGTGATGATGGCTCCGCTGCCTTCGCCGGCTTCCAGAACTACGGTCGCCAGGGAAAGCCCCGCGATGATCCGGTTTCTGGCGGGGAATGTGTATTTGTCCGGAGGGCAATCAAGCGGGAATTCAGTGAGTAGAAGCCCGCCACTGGAAACGATCTCCTCCGCAAGCTTCGCATTGCTCTTCGGATAGATGGCACCGAGTCCGTGCCCGAGCACCGCAACCGTTTTTCCGCCTGCGAGAAGCGTCTCACGGGCAACAGAGGCGTCTATGCCTTCGGCAAGCCCGCTCACGGTCACCATGCCCGCACGGACGAATGCCGGGGTAAAGAGTTCCGTCACACGTTTGCCGTACGTGCTCATCTCGCGCGTGCCTACACAGCCAATACATGGCTGACTGAGAATTTCTGTTGAGCCCTTGGAGTAGAGGAAAACAGGGGGGTCCCCCATCTCCCGAAGAACCGCCGGATACGCATCGTCCTCGATGCTCATCAGACGCATCCCTTGTTTCCCCAGAAGTTGCGCATACGCATCGGCATCGAATTCATCGAGGCGGTTCAGCGCACCAAACACCGTCGCCTCCTGACACCCCAATCCTCTGAGCATGGGTTCTCCGATCTCGCCGAGTGCCTTCTCCAGATCACCGAAGGCCTGACAGAGCATGTCGTAGCGCTTCTTCGTGAGGACATTCAGCCAGGACCAGGTGAGTGCGGTGGAGAGTTGCATGGGAGTAAGCTTATAGCTTATAGCTTTTAGCTTTGGGAAGAGTACGGAAAAAACTTCCTGTGTAAGCTTCAAGCTATAAGCTCTTCATGTAGGCCAAAAACGGCGTTCCTCATAGCTGTGGAACAACTCTCATAAGTGGAGCCGCCTCGGGGATTTGAACCCCGGACCCTCGGTTTACGATACCGATGCTCTACCACTGAGCTAAGGCGGCTGGTGACTTCCCGCAAATCTTAAACAAAGAACCACGGAACCGCCAACTTTTATAAACACTTTCAAATCATCGTTTTAGACTATTGGATAAATGAATGAAGTATTGAAAATGTTAATATTTCTTTACAATACTCCAGCCCTCTTCAGAATAACCGACCTCTTAGAGGGTTGTTTTTCTTGTGTTTTTTAACTATAAAAGCGGCTTCCTTGTATTTCGCAGGGAAGCAGCCGTTCATTCTCAAATCGAAGGAGTAACTATGCAGTCATGGAACTGGCAGAAAATCCAGGAAGTCCTGTGCATGATCGCAACACTCGCGATCTTCATCTTTCTCTTGGTGTTTCACAGCCTCACTGAGAACCATGTCAGGGGTCGCGTAACCCATGTGAAGCGGGTCGAACGCATGATCGTCGTCCAGATCCAATCCGGTGCGTCGTTCATGATCGATGCCCAATGGCAGCAAGAGCCGATCACGGAAGGCGAAACCTATAAATTCGTCTACAGGAATGGATTCCTGTATCCCCGTACGGCGCTGCGGATCGAACATTGCTCCGACGAGAAGTGAGCGGGCACCCCGGGTGGCGGCACACGCCACTGCCCGGGGAACCTCATTTTGTCCACTCTCCTTGTCTTTCCAGGAAAGGCTTTTTTTGCTATACTGTCCTGATTGGTCGAAAAAAACCAACAACCCAACACACACCATGTCCATCGACGCCTGCATCGCGCATGCCATCCACTCGGACCTCGATATCCTGCAGGTTCTACCGGAGCTGAAATCGATGCCGGTTGAGAGCCTGGAACCGTACATCGAGAACTACATCCTCACAGTCCAGCAGGACTTGCGTCAGGTCATCGTGAACCGCGGTGACAAGTTCATCCGCAGCAAGGACGCTGCGGGGCTCTGCGCAACATGCATGGAAGCGGGTGTCGGCATCCCTCCGAAAATGCTCCTGAAGATGTGCCAGACCATCCTGCAGCTCTCCACGATCGATGCACGCTTCATTCTAGACACCGAGGAAGGCGCCAGCCTCTTCTACGTGAAAATGGCGATCGACATGAAAGCAAAGCAGGTGAAGTGAGAAGGGAACGAGGGGGACGAGGGGGACGAGGGGGACGAGGGGAACAAGGGGAACGAAGAAAACAAAGGGCCTTTTCGTCGACAACTTCGCTACCTTCGCTGCCCTCGTTACCTTCGCTCCCCCTTCTCCTTTAACGCTT
>VGKZ01000034.1 GCA_016866815.1 Candidatus Peregrinibacteria bacterium
GAAGCAAAATCCAAGCATAAAAAATGCCGAAGATCTCGTTCAAGACAAAGAAGCACGTCTTCAAAGTGTTAATAAGCAGCTTAATGGTACAAGTCCAGGACCCGCATTAGATTTGAAGAACCTGAATAATCAAAAGACTGAAAAAACTACTGAACGAGATAAACTGGCAAAAACCGATCCGCAGTATGCCGCCTTGGATGCACAAATTAAAGGTTTGGAAGGTCAGATAAAGGCTCTAGAACCAGCTGTCGAACAGCTGAAATCAGAGCGAGATCAACTTGTTGCAGATATTAATAAGATTAAGAATGCACAGAATGAATCCAAAGAGGAGCAAGTCAAATTGAGAGGTACGGTTAATACTATTAAGGCGCTCGCCCGCAATGCAGATATTGTAGGGCGTCCTCTCGGGCCCGAGCTTAAGGCGATTGCTGAATCCATCAATGTTCAGGATGGAACGGATGGTGTCAGCATTGCTTTGAAGATCAATCCAAAAAACCCTGCGACCATAGATGGGATTCGTGTTAGCTTGCAGAAATTCGGCATGGATCCGGCTGTCATAGACGGAGATGGCAAGGTGAATGACCCCAAGCCCCTTTTGGATGCCGTTCAGAAGGTGGTGGAACGTGTACAGAACCCAAACCGAGAGATTACAGAAGTTAAAGGCCTAACGGTTGATCCTGTTACTGGTGATATTAAGGGGCTGGAAACGCTAAGTAATACCGCATTGGGCGATGCCTATTTGAAAATATGCAAGGGAACAACCAGCACAGACAGGCAAAAACAACAGATTGCTTATGCTGTTGAAGCCAAATTTAAAAATGGTTTTACATCAGAAAATCAAGAACTAGCGCAAAAGCTTTTAGCGAATACCCCTTCAAGCTTCTCTTCAAAAAGTGCAATGTCGGAAGATTTGGCAACTCAGGTATCCACGATACTTTCGGATCGCAGTTTCCAAGGTAAAACTACGGTAATTATTCATTACAAAACCCCAAAAGCTGTAATTCATATAGATCCCGGAACTCTGGATACCTTCGCAAAATCCGATCTCGCTAAACAATTTCCAATAGCCGCAAGGCTCCTTGCTTCATCCAAAACGTAAGTGAAAAATTTCCATCGGGTAGACTCAGTGGAAGTGCGGCAGGGTAATTGGAAGATTTTTCTAGTAGGCACATTTGGTTGAGCATGAGTTTGGTGACGTATTTACATAATGGTAAATATGGTATATAATACTAATTATGAAAAACATCAACACATCAGCAGGCAGCGAAATGCAAAACTTTGAGGACAGGTTCAGAGAGATGGTGAGCACGTATGTCGTCGTTGGATTGAGATCAAAAATCAGCACAGATCGTGAGCGCATAGAACAGGGATTACTGCAATGGGCTCAAAATCTAGCTGAAAGAATCCGCACAGCGCATCCTGGAGTGGAGAAGCTATAACCTCGTTCAAGGAAACATCAGAGTAGTGGGATTGTGTGGTGCCGGGGAGAGGACTTGAACCTCCATGGGATTGCTCCCGCCAGCTCCTAAGGCTGGTGCGTCTGCCATTTCGCCACCCCGGCGTAATCGTAGAGTAATTGAATATTCCATTATCTCAATCCCCAAGGGGCACCTCCCCGGAAAGGATTTGCTTCTCCATCTCTACAGCATCCTGCTTTTTCGTCCATTCCTTCTTCTCCGCCATGTGCTTCGCCTGCCGGAGCTGTGCTTCCGCCTCTGTTTTTTTGCGGTTTTCCTCCTGCACGGCGTCATCACGTTTTCTCTTCGCGTCCTGCTCCACCTTTGTCACCGCTTTCTGCGTCTCCACCTCGATGTCGTTGCTCAGCTTCCGGTACTTCGCAGTGATCTTGTCGGTTTCGGAACGCTCCTTCATCTCGAAAGCGCGCAGCAATTGAGTCCGCGTCGGTTCGGGCATCATCTCGATTCGCGCGCGCTCATTGCGGAGACTCTGTTGCTGATTTCCCGCTTCCGCCCGTTCCTTTGCCTGCAGCTGCGACTGCTTCGCGCGTGCTTCGTCCCGTAGCGACTGGATCATCTGCTTCTCGCGGACATCGGCTTCGCCGCGTGCTTTGCGGGATGCATTCTCTATTCTGCGTAACTCAGCACGCTCCTGCATATCCGCCTGAGATTTTTCCACGATCGCTTCCCGTTCGGCCTCTGCTTTCAGCCGCAGCTTCGTATTCTGCGCTTCGTTCTTCTTCCGTTCCTTCAGCATCATGACGCGGTTCTGGTTCCCGAGTTCGCGCATGTAGGCCATCTTCTCCTGCAGCTCTTTCTCCTTTTTCTCCTGATCTGCCTTCATGCGATCCGCTTCCTCTTTCTTACGACGCTTCATCTCCGCAACCTCCGCGTCCCGTTGTTTCCTCTCTTTACGGAACCGAGTGTCTTCGCTCTTGCGCTTCACTTCCGCCTGCAGCTCCTCTTTCACCACTTCCCGTCCATGTTCCTGTGCTGCGGCCTCGGCACCTTCATGTTTTTCACGGATCTTCTCCTGCTTTTTCTGCAACGCCTCACGTTGCTTCTGATTGCGGGCATCCAGTTTCCGCAGTTCGTCCTGAGGGTCATTGGTGGGCATCGGATACAGCATACCACGCGTTGCCCCTGTTGCCCTTGGCTGCCCGCGCTACGCTTCCACTACCTTCACATGTGCTTCGTCGAGCTGCTTCTTTGGCATCACCGATGGCGCGCCGAGCATCAGGTCTTTCGCCTTCTGGTCTTTGGGGAACGCGATCACCTCGCGGATGTTCGGCTCGCCGGCGAGAATCATCACCACGCGGTCGATGCCGTACGCAAAGCCGCCGTGCGGCGGAGCACCGTATTCAAATGCCTTCAGCATGTGGCCGAAACGTTTCTCCTGGTCCGCCTTCGAGATGCCAAGCAGATCGAATACCTCCTGCTGCAGCTTGCGGTCGTGGATACGGATGGAACCCGAACCGAGTTCGTATCCGTCGAGGACGAGGTCATAGCAGATAGCGTGCACGGCGAGTGGGTCGGTGTGACGCTTCTCCCATTCGTTGATGTTCGGCGTCGTGAACGGGTGATGGGAGAAGGTGATGCTGCCGTCTTCATCCTCTTCGCACAGGGGGAACTCCGTCACCCAGAAGAGCGAATGCACCGAATCATCGATGAGATTGAAACGCTTTGCGGCTTCCGTGCGGATCTTCCCGAGGCTTGCACACACGACGCGGAATGCATCGGCGCCGAAGAATAGTGCGTCGCCTGTTTTTGCACCGGTCGCCTTCTGCAGCTTGTCCAGGAATCCCTCGCCGAAGAACTTCAGGAGAGGGGACTGCGGTCCTTCCGCCTTGAACAGGATGTAGGCCAGCCCCTTTGCCTTCTGCTCTTTGGCCAACTCCGTCCAGCGGTCGATTTCGCTACGTGATAACTCCGCTCCGCCGGGAACCCGAAGTGCACGGACGGTACCGGTTTTCACGCCGAGAGCGTCCTCGAACACTTTGAAGCCGCACCCTTTGCAGAGCGGCGAAATATCGACAATCGGCAGGTCGTACCGGAGGTCCGGCTTGTCCGAACCGTAGTTATCCATCACATGCTGCCAGGTGAATGTTTCCACTTTGCCGTTCTTCAGGGGTTTCGTGCTGCATTCCTTCAAGATTGCTTCGATGGATCCCTGAATCATCTTCTGGACGTCTGCCTGTTCACAGAAACTCATTTCGAAGTCGAGCTGCGTGAATTCCGGCTGGCGGTCGCCGCGCTGGTCTTCGTCGCGGAAGCACCGTGCAATCTGGAAGTACCGGTCCAGACCGCCGACCATGCAGAGTTGCTTGAGTTGCTGCGGACTCTGCGGGAGCACGAAGAACTGTCCGGGGTAGATGCGTGACGGAACGATGTATTCCCTCGCACCTTCGGGCGTTCCTTTGATGAGACATGGCGTATCCACTTCCACGCACCCCTGGCCACTGAAGTACGAGCGGATGATCTGGAAGATCTTGGATCTAAGCAGCATGTTGTTGCGCATGCGTTCCCTGCGCAGATCCAGATAGCGGTACTGCAGACGGAGCTCCTCATTCACTTCCTTTGCCTGGTCGATTTCGAACGGCGGTGTGACGGCTTCGTTGAGTACAGTCATTTCCTTCACGCGCACTTCGATGTTCCCTGTGGGGTTGTCATCGCGCTCCGCGCCTTCGAGGCGCTTGCTCACCGTGCCTTTTACTTTGATCACCCATTCGGGACGAATGGTCTCGGCCACCTTGAAAATGCTTTTATCCTCCGGATTGCACACGACCTGCGTGAATCCGTAACGGTCGCGAAGATCGATGAACACCAGCCCTCCATGATCACGGCGCCGGTGCACCCAACCGCACAGCGTCACCTCCTGTTTGAGGTTTTTTTCGGTCAGCTGGCCGCAGGTGTGGGTACGGAGCATGGGGTCAGTGTAGGGGCTTTGTTAGGCTGATTCTAGCGTTCTTAAAAGGAATCCGAGGAAACCGAGGCAACCGAGGTTTCTTTGGAATCATTGGTTTCTACAACAACTTATTCATTGCTTCCTTGAATTCCTCAACGTCTTTGAATTCCCTATGTACGGATGCAAAGCGGATGTACGCGACTTTGTCGATCTTCTTGAGTTCTTTCATCACGTCATTACCGATGGTGGAGGAGGCGACCTCTTTCTTATTTGCGCCCCACTTTTCCTCAAGGCGGGAAAGCAGTCTGTCGATCTGTTCCTGTGTTACCGGTCTCTTGGTACACGAAAGCCATATACCGCGTTCCAGTTTGGTGCGGGAGTATGGCTCTCTTGTTCCGTCACGTTTGATGATGATCAGTGTCGCAAGTTCCTGGCGCTCGAAGGTGGTGAAGCGGTGGCCGCACTTACCGCACTCGCGCCTGCGGCGCACGGCACGGCCTTCTTCGGAGAGGCGCGAGTCCACCACAGCCGTATCGTCATTCTTGCAACGAGGACAGTGCATAGGACGAGCGTAAAGCTTTTAGCTCCTCGCTTCTAGCATCATGCAGACCTTTTACCTTTCTCACTAGCGGTGTAAAAGCGAGCGGAAGCTGCTGTTTCCGGCGGCAGTCGCTAATTCGCGCTGTAGCGATTGCCCGATCTGAAATTGTGTGAGCGCATCTATTTCTTTCGGCGTTAATTCCCTGCGGGCCATTTCCGACTGGAGGTGCAGCGCGTAGTCCGGATCTGGTGCCTTTCTCGCGTCTGCTGTATTTGACGTTTCCATAATAATAGTTGGAATAGATTAAAAGTCCGGGATGTATACGGATGACTTCTTCGGGAATCAAGGGTTTACCCCCTCACAAGGTCCTCCGAACCCGACGAAAGATCGATAATCCTCGACGGGGAGCGACGCTCGAGGGTTCCGGAATCCAGGATGATATCGGGTGAAACGTCATTTTTTTCAAATTGCGCAAGGATCTCCTCCGCGGAGTAGGGACTGGGGAGTCCGTGCAGATTGGCGGATGTTGTCGAAATAGGCCGTCCGAATTGCGCTACCAGTGACTGCGCGACGGGGTGGGGAGAGAGACGGAGCCCGACGGTGATGGGCGTTGGGGGTAGGGCGTTGGGGGTAGGGAACAATTGATGTGGTGCGTCCGGGCGCAGTGGGAGGATGAGCGTAAGAGGCCCCGGGAGAAATTCTTTCGCAAGCTCTTTGGCGCGGGCATTCCAGACAAGGTATTGCTTTGCCTGATCGAGGGAAGAGAAGAGCGCACTCACAGGCTGCGTGTCCGAGCGTTGCTTTATGCGGAAGAGCCGTGCGACCGCTTCCGAATTTCCGAGGTCGCATGCGAGTCCGTAACAAGTTTCCGTTGCATGAGCCACGGTGAGGCCCGAGCGGAGCGCTTCGACGGCGCGGGCGATGCCGGTGGAGTCGGAGGGAAGGATGATTATAGAAAGTATGGTACGTAAGGTAGGTATGGTAGGTAAACCAACACATACCCTACTTACTTTACCTACCTTACCTACTTATAGTGTCCAACAATCTCCTCCAGCTTCGCTTCCAGCGGCGTGGACATATTGATGGTGACAGGAAGCGAGATGGTCTGCTCTCCGATCTTGAGCTGCACTTTTTCCTTTCCGGGGAAGGTTTCCAGCGCACGCTTGATGTCCAGGAGCAGTTTTTTCGGTGCTCTGGCGGGGAGTTCGATGGTGTGGATGGAGATGGACGGTGCAGACGGGACAGAGGGTACAGATGTGACTGAAACCGCAGAGGTGCTAGCCTTTTTATCGGATTTCTTCTTCTGCACCTCAGTATCTTCCCTGGCTTGAGCAGCTTCGGCGCGTTTTCGCGCCGCATCTTCATCGATGCCTTCGTCGAGCACTTCGTCGATGCGCATGCCCGCCAAAATCCATTTTCCGAGCGGTCCGAGATAGTCATCACCTGTTTCCGTCCTTTCGACGATGTTCACAGTTTCTCCGGCGATGACGTTGCCCTCTTCATCCAACGCCTCCACCTGTTCGTCCTCTTCCAGGGTTGCCTGTTTTATTGTTAGCCCGCGCTTCGCTTCTTCTTCATCGAAGAATCCGTTCGTCTTCGCACTCTCGATCATGCGCGAAAGCGACGCCTTCTTCACGGCATCAGCCCGCAACTGCAATTGCCCGCCGCGCATGTCCAACGTTCCCCCGAGGACGATGACGGTATCCGGTTCTTCCAAGTATCCCGCGCATTCGGCGAAGGTCCGGGGGAACAGTGTCACCTCCAGTTTCCCTGTCGGGTCTTCCAGAAAGACGATACCCATGGCGTCACCCTTCTTTGTCGTGATTTTCTTCACACCTTCCACGATGCCGGCGAGCGTCACCTTTTTGCCGATCTCATTCTTCGTCAGATTCCGGATCAATTGCGCTTTCTTGCCGATGTATTTCGTGAGACCGGCGAGAGGGTGGCTGGACACGTACATGCCGAGTGTTTCCTTCTCCCACTGCAGCTTCTGCTGCGCCGTTGCAGGGGGTGTCGCCGGGAATTCGATGCCGGCGGCGTCCTCTTCTTCGATGTGTCCGAACATGTCCGTCTGATTGCCCGACACATCGCCGGCGGCTTTGGCGAAATCGGCAACGAGTGCGTAGTTTTCTACGATGTTTCTGCGTTCGGCCAGGCTATCGAGCGCACCGGACTTTGCGAGTGCTTCCAGGAGCTTCTTATTGAGGATTTTTCCCGGCACACGCTTGGCGAAGTCCTCGATGGTTTTGAATTTTCCGGTTCCGCGGGCATCAATGATCTGTTGAACAGAGGAAAGCCCAATGCCTTTGACGGCAGTGAGACCGAAACGGATCGCATTCTTTTCGCCTTTACTCTTACCTGGCAGCGCTGTGAAATGCCGAAGTGATTCGTTGATATCCGGAGGCAACACTTCGATACCCATGGTGCGGCATTCTTCGATTTCGATCATGACGCGATCGGTTCTCTGTGCGTCCGCGGAGAGGAGGGCGGCCATAAACTCTGTTGGATACCGCGCTTTCAGGTATGCGGTTTCGTATGCGATACGCGCATAGCCCGCCGCATGCGATTTGTTGAAGCCGTATCCGGCAAACGGAGTGATGACATCATCGAAGATCTCCTCGGCCAGCTTCTTGTTGTACTTCTTCGCCACCGCGCCTGCGATGAACTTCTCGCGTTGCGCATCGAGCTCGGATTTAATCTTCTTGCCGATCGCACGGCGGAGAATGTCGGCTTCACCGAGACTGAACCCGGCGAATATCTGCGCTATCTGGAGAATTTGCTCCTGGTAGATACCGATACCGTACGTCTGTTCCAGAACGGCTTTCAGATCTCCATGGACGTAGCGCACTTCTTCATGACCGTGTTTCCGCTTAATGTAACTCGGAATCCACTCCATCGGTCCGGGGCGGTAGAGAGAGACCATAGCGGTGATGTCGTTGAACTCCGTGGGCTTGAGCTGTTTGAGGTACCGGCGCATACCCGCGGATTCCAATTGGAAGACGCCGGTCGTATCGCCTTTCTGCAACAACCGGAATGTTTTTTCGTCATCGAGTGGAATGGAGGCGATATTGATTTTCTCACCGTGGATTCTCTCGATGATCTCCAGTGTCGTCTGAATCACGGTGAGGTTCATGAGTCCGAGGAAGTCCATCTTCAGGAGCCCCAGCGCTTCGAGGGGTTTTGCGGATGTCTGGGTGATCACCGTGGTGTCGTCCTTCGGCGCACGCTGCAATGCCGTGTATCGCACGGTCGGTTCTTCCGTAATGATCACACCGCAGGCATGCACGGAGACGTGGCGCGCTTTTCCCTCCAGCTTCAGGGCTGTTTCTGTGATTTTCCGGTAGGTTTCGTTCCCTTCGCATGCCGCTTTCAGCTCCTGCGTTGCAAGAGCTTCCTCCAGTGTGGTCCCCGGTCGTTCGGGAATGAGTTTCGCGAGCGAATTCATCTCCATGAACGGGACGCCGTAAGCGCGACCGACATCTTTTACCGCTGCGCGCGCAGCGAGTGTTCCGAATGTGCAAATCTGCACGACGCGGTCTTCTCCGTATTTCTTGCGGACGTACTCGAGAACTTCGTCACGGCGGTTATCGGCGAAGTCGATATCGACATCCGGCATGGTCACGCGTTCGGGATTCAGGAATCGTTCGAAAAGCAGACCGTGTTCGAGCGGGTTCAGTGCTGTGATACCCATGCAGTACGAGACGATGCTCCCCGCGGCGGAGCCGCGACCCGGTCCGACGGTGATTCCGCGGCGTTTGGCCTCATTCACGAAGTCGGCGACGATGAGAAAGTATCCGGAGAATCCCATTTTTTCTATCACGGACAGTTCGTATTCCATTCTCTCCTTCTCCATAGCTCCGGCTTTGGGGTATTTCTCTGCAAATCCTCTCTGACAGAGCTTGCGCAGGTGCTCCGGTTCCGTTTCGCCGGCCGGTGTGGGGAATTTCGGGATGTGATAGGTGCCGAAATCGAGACGGACCTTACAGCGGTCTGCGATGACACGGGTGTTCTCCAGTGCTTCGGGCACATGAGAGAATGCAGCCTCCATTTCCTCGTACGGACGCATGGAGAAATCACTCTCGCGCATGGTGAATCTGCTCGTGTCATCCACGAGAGCGTTCTTCTGGATGCAGAGCAGCACGTCGTGCGCCTCCGCGTCGTTTGCGCGGCAGTAGTGGCTGTTGCAGGTCGCTACCAGTGGCACATCGAGCTCTTTCGCCCACTTGATCAGTTGCTGGTTGATCTCGGCCTGGCCGGTCACTGCCGGAAGGTCGTTCAATTCAAAGTAGACATTGTCTCTTCCGAAGAACCCACGGTACTTTTCCGTGAGCTCGCGGATCCTTTCGCCATCCTCGGTGAGTGCGGCCTGCGGTATCGCGCCACTCATGGGGCCCGTCAGCGCGATGAGCCCTTTGCCGTATTCACGCAGCAGCTCTTCATCGACACGTGGTTTGTAGTACATGCCTTCGAGGGCAGCCTTTGTCGCAAGCTTGAGAAGGTTCTCGTATCCTTCCTGCGTCTCCGCCAGCAGGACGAGCGGGTAACGGCGTGTATCGGTGCCGGTTTCTTTGTCGTGCCTGGTGCGGGACGCTATGTATGTCTCCAGTCCGAGGATCGGTTTTACCCCGTTCTTCTCCGCGTACTGGTAGAACTCTATGAGTCCATAGGTGCATCCTTTGTCCGCCAGGCCGACCGCGCTCTGTCCCAGCTCCTTCGCGCGCAGCACGATCTCCTCCGGGCTCGGCAGTGCCTCCAGGAGGGAATAGGTGGAGTTGCAGTGGAGGTGGACGAAATCCTGGGGTTTCATAAGAGGATGAATGATAGCAGATGGGTGGGTGAGTAGGTTATTGGTTATTTGGCGTCTATGTCGCAGATTTTCGTAGAGATTGCGCAGAGGTGCAATCACCGATTATAGATGCGCATCATAACGTATGGACCCAATAACCTCATAACACCCTGAAAGGGCTGGGCGTTACAGTTTTGCTGCGCTCTTGCAATTCCTCGCGGCGTTATTGTCTTTCTCTGATACTTGCTGTTCGCGTACGGGAAGCAATCGTCCTGGAAGATGATTTTCAGAACGGTATCCAATTGCTTTCCACAGGGTCGGTCGATACATGAACGCCGGAGGAAATATGCGTAGTCGCGAACGAACGTCCGCAGGCTCTTCCCCTGAGCAGACGTCACCGGGTCTGTTGTGCCTGCGACGGTCTCGCCCGGTTTTTTCAGGAGGTCCATTGCTGATTGCATGTTTTTGCGGACAGGCTGGAGTGTTTCCGTCACCCGCTGGGGAGCATCGACGACTTTCGGGTATATCGCGCTGTCCAGAGATGCCTGCTGGTAGGTGAAGTCGAGGACCAGATCGCGGAAATTGTCGCGGATGACCCATAGTATGGGAGTGTCATTCGCCTTGGCGCTGCTGCGTTCGGGTTCCGTCCAGAACTCTTCCGGTTTCTTGTAGATGTCGGGCAATTCCCGGTCGTTCGCATAGCGATGCATCAGACGGAGGAATGCCTGCCAGATGGTCAGATGGTCTT
>VGKZ01000035.1 GCA_016866815.1 Candidatus Peregrinibacteria bacterium
CTCACCATGGCGAACCAGTACGTCGCGCAGCTCCTCATCGGAGAGCGCAGTACGAAGCTCCGTGATGCGGTGTTCGGCAACGTCGGTTCCCTCGTCAGCTTTCAGGTAGGCTCCGAAGATGCGGAGCTCCTCAGTCTTCAGTTTGAGGAGGCTGTGACGCCGAAGGACATTCTCAGCTTGCCGAAGTACCACGCGTACATGCGACTCATGATCGACGGTATTCCGAGCAAGCCGTTCTCCGTATCCACACTTGCGCCGCCGGAGTTCGTGCAGGACAAGGGAAGGGCCGGCATCATCCGCGATCTCTCCCGGGAGCGGTACAGTGAGCGCAGGGAGATTGTCGAAGAGAAGATCAACAAGTGGGCTGCTTCCGCTGCGGAAGGAAAGTCGAAGGCCAAGCAGGCGGAGAAGTCGAAGGAGAAGGAGGAAGAGGAGATTTCCAAGGCGAAGAAGAAGGGGATGAGCCTGACGGACTACCGTGCGTGGCGCGACCGTGAAATGTGGACGAACGACTTCAACATGATCCGCAAGCGCTCACTCCTTGGAGAGGCGCTGACGGAGGATGAGAAGAAGACGATGGCTGATCTGGAGAAGAAGCTGCAGGCAAGCGGGGGAGTGCCTCCTGTCAGCAAAGCGCTCCAGCAGGAGCTGGAGAAGAAGAAAAAGCCTCAGTAGCTGCTGCTCGGTTCTCCGTAATCGCAGACTGTCGGCCGTGTTCTGCGTGCCGTGTCGCGGCGGTAGTCATTGAACTGACAGCCGCTGTAGTTCTGGTTGTCGCCGAAGGAGGTGACGGTGCGGTACAGGTGTCCGCGTGCGTACTCACTGTCGTAGGCGGGGACGTACGTGTACACCACGCAGTCACCCCAGGCATTCCGGGCTTTGCAGTCGTAGCCGGGGTACCGGGAAGCGTCCGCACCTCTGTATGGGTTCTCGAAGGAGAAGACTTTCGGCACCCAGTCCCAGCCTGCGGCCGAGACGGCAGTGGGTGCGGAAATTGCCAGAGAAAACGCCAATAGCGTAAGGATTTTTCGCATGATGGTAGCGCGAAATGCTATGGGCGGCGGGCGGGGGAGTCAATAATTTCCCGATGGTTTTTTGGCCTATTCAAGCGGATTTCTTGCATTGCAAAAGGGTGCGTGCAAGACTCGCGTATCCGATTTATGAAGGAAAACACAGACACTGGCAAAGGCATCCCTTCGGGCGAAGAGCAGCTTGCACGCCGCATCAATAAGATCGATGACCGATTGGCAATGAAGGGTGTCGGAGGCAAGGAACTTGCGACGCTCAAGGACGAGAGAACCAGACTGAACAGGAGACTTCGGAAGATTCTCCGCAACAAGAAAGCGGAGGCCGAAGAGCGTAACGCGCTGCAGGATTCGCAACTGAAAGATCCCATCACGTTGCTTTCCGGACTACCCGCGGCAACCATGAGGATTCTCACGGACATCGGATACCGTTCCATCACCCAACTCCGCGATGAGGAACGGTTAGAGCGCGACTATTCGGCGTTCCTATCCATCGCAAACAAGAGCAACTATCCCCCAGCTGGCTTGATGCTCATGTGGCTCCGCGGCGAGATTCAAAAGTACGACGACTCCAGAAGAATGGCGCACCAAAAAAAGCCGTTAGCCTAGGCTGACGGCTTCGAAGTTCAAGATAAAGAGTTTACCGGGAGCAGTTCCAGCCTGTGCATGTGATGCTGGTGTGCTCGTAGTTGTAGGAGCCTCCGTTGCCGTGGCTGCCGTACCAGTATCCGTCGTCTTTCCAGTCATTGCCGTACTGCATTCTGTAGGTTCTGTAGCGGAAGTCGTCCTGGTCGTAGTAGCGGCGGATCATATAATCATCGTCGTCGAAGTAGTCATTGTCGTCGTACGGATCCTCAAACCGCTTGTAGTACGACGGGAAGTTGTAGTCGTTGCTCGTGCGGTTGTCCCACGGACTCTGGCGAACATTCCAGGCATTCACCATGCCGTTAAACGGGTAGGTGAGGGAAGTGCGGTTTCCGTAAGGGCGCGGTGCCTTCAGCGGGTACACGTACTGGGTGCTGCCCTGGTAGCTCATGCAGTGACCGCTGATGTCGCGGTAGTAGCATGTGTACGTCGGTTCGTAGCTCATGGCGTGTGCCTGTGAGAGCGGCAGCAGCGCTGCAACCGTCAGGGCGGCCGTGAACAGGAGTGCGGGGAGCTTTTTCATGGAATTGAGGGAAAAAGGGGTCAAGCGTACTAAGGTTGCTGCCCTGTGCAATGACGATTGAGTACAGAAAGGAGTCAGACGATGAGGACTCAGAGGATCCAGAGGATTCAGAGGAAAAAGAGGACTCAGAGGATCCAGAGGACTCAAAGGAACCGTCTTGTCGGCCGTAGTCAGCCTAGGCTGACGAAGGCTGAAGGTTTCCTCTCATAAGGACAAAGAGGGGGATGACCGCACACGCGAACCTTGCGTATGCCCCGGATGAGGGGGCCGCAAGCGATCACGTTGCCTGTCCACGCTGTCCAAAGATGGAAAGTTGTTCGGGAGGAACGTGCGCCTGCTTGGGCGATCATCTCGCTCTCTGCGGTTTCTCACTCTGCAAGCTGTCGGCTTGTCCTGAGTGAACCCCGTAGGGGCGAATCGAAGGGGGTGAAGGAGCGGGGAGAAGACGAGCATCGGGACTCCTGCGTGTGTGTTTGTGTGTTTCTGTATGTGTGGAGTCCCGATGCGGAGAGGAGGGCGATCCGTCACTCTTGCGAGTGCCGAGAAAGGCTGATGGGCTTAGGACCTCTCTGAGCGACTTGCTGTGTGCAAATCACATCATCGTACCGTTGCTGAAAAATCTTGCAACTTTCTCCTGTGGCACGGTTGGATTTCAGTGTTTTGGATACAAAATTTATACAAAAGTTAACATCGCACTTCTTCTCTTAATCAACTCAAAAATTCGTCCATTGTTCAAAAAATGTCCGATGATGAGAACCGTGACAATTTTACTTATCCTTCGATCCCCAGCATGACGCGCATGATGATTTCCGCCATCTCTCCGCGCGTCACAAACTGATTCGGATCACTGAACGTCGTCGGCAGAGCGCTGATGCGCGACAATGCGTAGACGTACGGTCTCCACCACACACCCTCGGCATCTTTGGGGTCGATTGCGAGTGAGAAAGCGTTGACGACGATTTTGCTCGCTTCAGCGAAGTTCACGTTCTGTGCCGGCTTGAACGTGCCATCCGGATACCCGGCGATGATGTTCTCTTTCTTGGCGAGACAGACGAAAGGTGCAAACCAATCACCTGCAGAGACATCGGAGAAGAGCGATGTGAGCTCGCAGGCCTCGATGTTTTCGGGACCGAAGGTCGCTCCGATGATGATCTTGGTGAATTCTGCGCGGTTGATGCGTGCATCAGGCTTGAAGCTGCCGTCGGAGTAGCCCTTCACGATGCCCTCCTCTCTGACGAAGCTGATGGCGGATGCATTCGGGTGTGTCGGAGGAACGTCGGAGAATACGCCTGCAGACGAGCTTTGCTGCTGTCCGGAGGATGATGATCCGTTCCCGGTGACTTCACCGCCGCTGAACTCGCAGGGAGCAACGAAGTAGTTGATGGGATGTCCGTCCTCGGTGCAGGCGGGATGCACGACACCGTTTTTGCAGACATACGGGACGCAGGAAGGAGCGCTGAGTGATGTGGAAGCTGCAGAGGATGATTCACCGTCGTAGGCGTTGAGCCAGGCGATCAGTGCGTCTGCCCCCTCGGTCACCACTGTTCCGCTGCAGAGGTTGGACGTCATTGTGCCGGCATCATCGCGCGATGCGAACACCACGTAGGAACCGGACTTCCGGAAGTCCAGGCCGCACATGGCGCTGTTCGCGTTGGTCGAGATCTGCGTAAATGCTTCGGGACGTCCTTTCCATGCTTTCTCCACGCTGAAGACGGCGCTCGAACGGCCACTCTGACTTTCGGCAACCGTAAGCTCCGCAACGCTTCCCATGAAGACCATATCCGCATGTGCGAAGTGTACCGCGTACCCTTCCTCCGGATTCTCATACCCCACGCAGGAGCAGGCGAGTGCTGTTGCGGGAACGAGGAGCAAAACGACCGAGCTGATTGCTGTGGCGATTGGCTTCATAGGTATGTAAAAAGACCGCAAAAGTATAGCGGAATTCCGCCCCGTCAACAGGGATGAAATGGATTTAAGACTGCAATTTTCTCAGTTCGGCAAGCATCAGTGCATCATGGGTTTCGGGATGCATGCGCTCACCCCCAGAACGGCGGCATTGGCGCTCGTGAAATCAGCCAAGCGGTCACGGAAGCCGCGGGACATCGCAGAGTTCTTGGCTGCTCTGTTCTTGGGTTCTTGAATGCATTGTACAAAATCAGAGCAAACGCGCATCGAACAACAATGGACAACCTCATAGCAGGAGCTACGGTTCTACGAGCAGCGGTAAGCTTCACCAGCGCGACGGATCGATGCCCGGACAGGGGAAGTCCTTGCAGCATTCCTTCACTTCTCCTGCAATCTTGGCGAGAGCCGCATCGTCGGATGCTGCGATGATCGCCCTGTTCATCCAGTCGCCGAGCTTCTTCATTTCCGGTTCCTTCATGCCGCGGGACGTGACTGACGGCGTACCGATGCGGACACCGGACGGTTTGAACGGGGGATTCGGATCGAAGGGGACGGTGTTGCAGTTGACCACGATGCCGGCCTTGTCGAGCGCTTTCGCTGCTTCGCGGCCGCCGATGCCTTTGCTCTTCTGCGTCTCGAAGAGGATGAGGTGGTTGTCGGTTCCCCCCGAGACGAGGCGGAAGCCGTGACCGTTGAGTGATTCTGCGAGCGCCTTAGCGTTCTTCACGATCTGCTGTGCATAGGTCTTGAATTCCGGCTGTGCCGCTTCGTGCAACGCAACGGCGATGGCGGCGGTCGTCGCATTGTGCGGGCCGCCCTGCAGTCCCGGCATGATGGCTTTGTCGACTTTCTCTGCGTACTGCTCCTTGCAGAGGATCATGGCGCCACGTGGGCCGCGGAGTGTCTTGTGGGAGGTGGTGATACCGGTGTCGGCCATCGGGTACGGACTCGGGTGTACGCCGCCGACGATGAGGCCGGTGATGTGGGAGGTGTCTGCGTGGAAGAGCGCGCCGACGTCATCACAGATTTCCCGGAACTTCACGAAATCGATAATGCGCGGGTACGCTGTGTATCCGGCGATGATCATTTTAGGCTTCACTTCGCGTGCCTGCTTGAGGATCTTGTCGTAGTTGAGGAGCTCCGTCTCCTGGTCGAGTTCGTAGGGAGACGAATGGTACGTGAGCCCCGAGAAGTTTACCTTCCAGCCGTGCGTCAGGTGGCCGCCGTGCGGGAGCGCCAGACCCATGATGGTGTCGCCGTGCGAGAGGACGGCGTGGTAGACGGCCATATTCGCCGGACTTCCGGAGTAGGGTTGCACGTTGGCGTGCGGCATGCCGAAGAGCTTCTTCGCTCGTTCGATGGCGAGGCTCTCCACCTGGTCGATGATCTGCTGCCCCTCGTAGTACCGCTTTCCGGGGTACCCTTCGCTGTAGATATTGGTCAGCACGCTTCCCGTCGCTTCGAAGACCGCCTTCGATGCGTAGTTTTCCGAAGGGATCAGGCGCATCTTGTCCCACTCGCGCTTTTCTTCCGCGATGATCAGGTTGCGGACTTCTGGATCAGTTTTTTCGAGACAGGGGAGGTAGGTCATGAGTGAGTTTGAAGAGAGGGGACAGGAGTATGAATGAAAAGTTCTTCGTTGTTAAGTTGTTGTGTTCCTTAAAACTGCCAAACAATGTAGCAACCCAAGAGCTCACAGCTCAACAGCTCGTCACCCCCCGTGCCGTGATCACCTCATCCATCTTCACGTCGTGTGCTTCCACCGGCACTTCCGGCACCAATTGGCACTCCAGGCACACGCCCCAGAATTGCGTCGAGGGATGCGCTGCTTTGTATTTCTCCAGCCACCGGTCGTATCCGCCTGCACCGCGGCCGAGGCGGTTTCCCGTGGTGTCGAATGCGCGGCCGGGAACAAGGATGATATCGACCGACTGGTTCTCCAGCTTCTCTGCATCCTTGGGTGGTTCGGGAATCGTGAATTCTCCGGGTGTCAGCGTCGTGAGGTTGGTCGTTCTCTTGTACACGAGGCGTTTATTCTCGTACACGGGGAGATAGAGGGTATCACCGCGTTCCAGCAGCTTCTCGAGTAACAGCCGGATGTCGACTTCGGTCTTCAGCGGAAAAAATGCGCAGACGGTGGACCCTTTCGGTATCTCTTCGAGCAGAACGCGCGACAGCGTTCGCCCTTCTGCGTGGCGCGCGTTGTCGGACATGCGATCGATGCGATCTCGTATATCCAGCCGGAGTTTTGATTTTGCTTCAGATGGGTGCATATGAAGAGACTATGAGCGGTGAGCTTTGGGCTATGAGTAACTTAGAGCTTACAGCTCATAGCTCAAAGCTTTCAAAACAATTCCGCGGCCGCCTCCGCTACGTTGACCAGCTCGTCGGAACGCGCGTCGCCGGGGATTGCTGCGTCATCGATGGTGCAGTGTAGCTTGAGGTTCTTCTTGAAGATCCGCTGTAGCAACTCCTCTATTCCCCGACTCGCATTCGTCTCCTTCACGCGGTCCCTGTGGAACGCTGATGAGAATTGCACGGTGACCGAATCACCGCCAATCCCTGTCACGCGTCCGTTTTTCAGGGACATCTTCACCGAAGCCGGGGCGACATCTTTGAGCAGTGACGGCCATGCATCCAATAGGTTTTCCAATGAGAGTTCCGGAGCTTCCACAGTGCCAGCGGATTTTGCAACGGGCGCATCCTTCACGGTGCGGGCTTCCGCAGGCTCCGTTTTTTTTGCAGGTTCCTTCTTCACGACGGGGGGTTCTGCCGCTTTCACCGCAATGCGCGGAGGAGCCGGTACATCACGATCCTGCGCGAGGCTCAGGAGAGCTGCCTCGAGCACGAGACCCGGAACGGGGGAGCTGCGCATGTCGCGGATGGCTCCGAGCAGTGTATCCAGAATGGCGACGTGCGGCGCTGAAGATTCGTGTGCCTCTACCGCCGCATGCATATCCTCGCGCAGTGCTGTGAGGATTTGCCGTGCGAACACTTCGGGAGCGATGCCGGACTCTTCTATCGACCGTACAGTTTCGATGATCTCAGGAGCACTCTGCTCGGCAACCGCCTTCAGAACGGTCTGCACGGCCTCGCTGCCGGTTGTGCCCAAACGCAGTCCCACTTCATCCAGCGTGATCTTCGGCAGTGAGCGCATCTGGTCCAGAAGGGAGATTGCGTCACGCATTCCGCCTTCGCAGGCGTGTGCGATCAAGCGCAACGCTTCCCTGTCTATGACGATACGCTCCGAGTCCGCGATGAACTGGAGGCGCCGGATGATGTCCTCTTCGCGGATTCTGCGGAAGGGGAAGCACTGGCACCGCGAACGTATGGTGGCGGGAATCTTATTGAGTTCCGTCGTTGCGAGAATGAAGTACGCGTACGCGGGTGGTTCCTCAAGCGTCTTCAGCAAAGCGTTGAATGCACCCTTCGAGAGCATGTGCACCTCGTCGATGATGTAGACCTTCGCAGCGGCTGCGACGGGTGAGAATTGTATTTTCTCAATGAGGTCGCGGATGTTGTCCACGCCGGTGTTGCTGGCGGCATCGATCTCCAACAGGTCCACGATGGACCCCTCCTCGATTCCTTTTTCGATCTGCTTGCATACAGCCTTATCAGCGATGCCCTGTGTCATGATGGTTTTGGCGAGGATGCGCGCGACGGAGGTTTTCCCGGTTCCTCTGCTGCCGGAAAAAAGGTATGCGTGGACGAGCGTCCCGTTCTCCGTTGCGTTCTCCAGTGTCGTCACGACATGTTCCTGGCCGTAGACGTCAGCAAACTTTGCCGGGCGGTACTTACGATATAAAGACATCGGAAGGGTATTCTAGCAGAAACCACACCGTGCATTTGTTTTTCGTTTATAGTTTCTTGAGGAGCAACGCAAAACTCTTTGTTTGCCCGATCAAGAAGCCAAAAACAAGAAACCGTTTTCCTCTTACAACGGCATCGACGTCCCCTTGATCGCTTTTTCGATTGCTGCACCGAGGGTATCGAAACCGGTGTCCACCTTCTCGCCGTTCACGAAGAACGTCGGTGTCCCGCCAACGTCGCGGTCGCGCCCTTCTTTGTAGTCTGAGAGGACGATGTCCCGCTTGCTGTGTGACTTCCAGCAGCGTTCGGCCTTCACGGCATCGATACCGATCGCTTCAGCCCACTCCACGAGGGATTCGAAGCTGAGCTTGTTCTGCAATTCGTAATTTTTGTCGACGAATTCCCAGAACTTCCCCTGATCGGCGGCGCATTCGCTCATCTCCGCGGCGTCCAATGCGAAGCGATGGATGGATCGGAGAGGGAAGTGCTTGTATTCGAAGCGGATGTCCTTGCCGTATTTCTCGAGAAGCGGCTTGGAGACGGTAGAGTGTGCGCTGGCGCATGCAGGGCACTGCAGGTCGGCGAACTCTTCGACCAGGACCTGCGCTGAGGGGTTTCCCCGCGGAGGACGGTTGCTTGTTTCCGTGCTCTGCTTGCATGCGACGAGCAGGAGAGACAGCGTGAGACCGAGGAGCAGTGAGCGTTTCATAGTGTTGGAAGGATAACGCGCCCGGGCGTGATTGCAAAGAAGTATTACTGCGGGCTCAGTTGCGCGAAGCCGTAGATTTTTTCCAGTGTCGTGTCCCATAGAACCACTGAACGGAAGAGCAGGGCCTCGCCGGCATCTGCAGGCAGTTCAATACTCTGAGTCCCGTATGGGGATGGAAGAACACCGAGGTCAGCAGCGGAGGGATCCGGAAATTTCACATCCCGTGGATCGACGGCGGGTGTGAGATAGAGATGCAGGGACGGTCCGGGAACACTGACGAACTGAGGGCTGAGGTGGACCGTTCGACCGGAGAGCAGAACTTCCCCTTCGATGAATGCATGCACCGGGACGAAGCCTCCCAGGAGTCCTTCACGCTGGTCTTTGCGTGCATTGCGTGCAGTGTCGAGCCACTGATTCTTGAGCCCCAGCACCTCCTTCTTTTTGCTTTCGTTCTGAAGGAGCACATCCTGATTTATCTCCAGTTCCGTGAGAGTATCCACCATCTGTTCCGAGTACTGTTCGGCGAAGAGCGGGTTCCGGAGCAGCGACTCCAGAGTATTGCCTTGTACAGACTGACTGCATCCGGCGAGAATCATGGAGACGGTGGTGATGCCAATCAGAGGAAAAGTTTTACGCATGGAAAGGCGGGGGAATTGCCGGGCTATTCTACGGTTACGCAGGGCATCCTCAAGTAAATTCCTCTTCAGTTCAGGGGGCGGTTATGCGGCCTCGGAAGCACCGGAGGCGTGGAGTGACCGAAATGCCTTCAGTTCCATGGTGCCGTACTTGAAACCGTGCGCTTCCAACGTGCGGGCCGCCCGCTTGAGACGCCAGTGAATTTGCGTTGAAGCGAAGTGATACTGCCCGCGTGAGACGTCGGGAACGATGAGGTTGCTCCAGTAGCGGAACGTGAAGTCGTCCTTGTGCTCGCTTGCTTTCTGCGCGACGGTTTGCGACTCATCCTTCGTTGCGAACATGTTCTGCGGTCCGAACCCGTCGTCACGGATGGAAGGACTGTTGAAGCCTGTCACCAGGTTGTTCTCCAGGCCATTCTTGTGTCCATCGCCCGCAGCCGAGAGCCGGTGTTCTGTTTCGCGGAGCGCGCGGTGGCGCAGTATGTTGGGTTCATCGGGAAGGTAATTTCTGTCCTGGCACCATTTCACGTTGTAGATGATCTGGCACATGCTGGCTGTCGCTTCTCCTCCGTACAACAGGCATTTCTCATAGAACGGCTTCAGCCCGTCCGGAGCGGACGCGAGCAGTCCGTCGATGTCGCTTGCCGCGCGCAGTACTTCGGTCTTCGGATCTTTTTTCTCCTGCTTCTTCTCTTTCTTTCCGAAGGATTTCAGATAGTTCTCCATCGACTGTAATTCACGGATGTCTTCTTCGCTGTTGTTTCCCTTCCATGCTTCCTGCAGATACTGGCGCGCCTCATCCCAGTCTTCCGTATCCAGCGCATGACGGATTTTCCCTTTGAGGACAGTAAAATTCGTATGGGGTACGTGGCTTCCTTCGGCGTGCAGTCTCCGTTCCGCTTCTTCGACGTAACTTCTGCGCTGCTCGTAACTCAGACCGAGGAATTTTTCCTCGGTGAGTCTGTTGAAACCACGGGGGACGGTACCTTTGTTCATTGCGCGCTCGGTTCTGTCGAATCCGTAGCGCACCTTTGCCCAGTCGCCGATGAAGCGCTTGAGTTCAGCGAGTGTTCTCTTCCCGCTCATGACGTGCTCAAGCCACGGGCCGATTTTATTCCTCGAAACGTATC
>VGKZ01000036.1 GCA_016866815.1 Candidatus Peregrinibacteria bacterium
CTACTTCCACCTTCCTCCAGACAGAGAAATGCTCCTCCTCATTCAGGTGCTCATCGAAGTACACGTGCGCATCTTTTGATGTGAGTCCGTAGAATTCGCACAGTCCTTCTTTCTTCGTCTTCGCAATTTCCGGCAACGAAAGCTCCATCGCATACATCGCCGTCACACCGTCCTCAAGGCTCCCTTCGGCTAGTTTTTCCAGATCGGAAACAGCATCCTGCGTTGTTTTGCTGGGAATGTAGGCTTCCATTTCCGCATCGGAAACACCGAGGCTCTTTGCAAATCTCTTCCAGAGATCAACATGCTGCGTTTCCTCCTCAATGTTCTTTTCAATGTCCGACGTGATGTCCGTTCTCCCAGCGGCAACTGCGCGTTGCTTCACACGGGAAACGATACCGGGAACGCGCTTCGCAAGATGAAAATACTCCTTGGCGTACACAACGAGCTCCTCCTTCGTCAGCTCTCCCATGTTCCATTTCTGCTTGTAGAAGTAGTGCGTGAGCAGACTCCGGCTGCGAATGACGGGATCAAGCTGCGTGAGGGAAATCGTCATGGGAGGTGGGAGGGAACGAGTACGTTCAACGTACGACGAAGGAAAGAGGATTGCAAGTAAGATGATCACGAAGAAAAAACCGGAGAAAATTACCAATGATCAATTATCATTTATCATTTATCAATTATCATTAAATGCTAAATGATAAATGGTAAATGGAAAATGACCATTCCGTCTCTGTCAATGCAGCATCTCAAAGGCCCATCCGTAGAGATGTCGTGCTCCTTCGACAAGTCGCGGTCCCGGGCGATTTAGAAAGCTGTCATCGATGACACGCACTGCACCGCTCTGCACTGCCCGAAGTTGACCCCATTCCGGCCGCTCCATCAGCAGTGCCTTGTCGGCGAGCGATCCTGCACCGCACCAGCTGATCACAATCATGTCAGGATCGAAAGCGGCGACCTGCTCCAACGTCACCGCGGAACTCAGGTCTCCCGCGTTCACGGGAAACGGGTGACAACCTGCAATGCGTGCAATTTCAGGAACCCAATTGCCGGAGGCATAGGGAAGATCGTGCGTGCCGGCCGTAGCCCCGAGCGAAGCCGAGGGGGCGATGGCTGGCCACTCCTCTATGTAGACGCGGATCCTCCTGGGAAGCAGTGCAGCCTTCTTTTTGACCTCATTGATGCTCTGCTGCATACCGAGAACGACGGACTCGGCCTGCCTCCCGCAATCAAAGACAGCACCGAGGCTGCGGATCCAGGCGTAGATCTCCTGTAGTGTCCGGGGATCTTCGAAGAGCACCGCAAAATCTTCGGTCTTGAGTTTTTCCGCAAGTCTCTTCTGAATGGATGTGCCGAGGACGACGATGTCCGGCTGAAACCCGCGCAACGCGCTGGTATCGATATTCACCATGTCACGGAGATGCGGAATCGCTCTTGCATCGTCGGGAAAATTGCTGAACTGATCCGTGCAGACGATGTCGTTGCCCATCCCCATCGCGAAGAGAATTTCCGTCGCCGCAGGTGAGAGGGAAGCGATGCGCACGCGCCAAGCGTATGCCGCCCGCGCGAATGTTGGCAACGCCCGCTTGATTTCGGGAAACAACCGTCGGATACTTTCGCCGACTCGCTTCCCCTTTTTCGCATGAAGAAACCTTCCGCTTCTTCTCTTATTCTCTTCGGGTTTTCCCTCGGAATACTGACCACCAGCGCCGGCGCAGCCATGAACGGCTCCTCGGTGTTTCCGGATATCCCGGCAGGTGCCTACTACGATGCCGCTGTCGGTGAAATGTACGGCCTGGGCATCATCAAGGGATACAGCACTGGAAAATTCGGTGCGAATGACTACGTCACACGCGGACAGGTCGCCGTAATGATGCAGAGACTCCGCAACGACATCCTCGGCATCACTCCATCCACGGACACAGGAGACACGAGCTCACGCTCGTCGCGGTCGAGAAGCACATCCAGCTCTTCCTCATCGTCATCGAGCAGCGAAGAGCAATTGCCAAGCGCCGTGAAAGCGGAGGCGGGACTGGTGCACTTCACCACCGGAAGCTACAAGGTTGAGGAGGCCAAGAAGACCGTCACCATCGATGTGGAACGCTACAGCGGAACAAAGGGCAAAGTCACCGTGGACTACTCGCTTGCAGCGGGAACGGCAACGGAAGGTACAGACTACACGGCAGCTACGGGCACCCTGACCTTCAATGACGGTGAATCGAAGAAGACCTTCACCGTCACCATCGTCGATGATACGGAGAAGGAAGAGAACCAGACCATCGTGCTGGAGCTGAAGAACGCCAGAGGTGGAGCGGCATTGGGAACGCCGGCAAAATCCACTCTCAGCATCATCGATGATGATCTCAGCGGCACTCCGGTGAGTACCACGACGAGCAAGAACGGCGTTCTGGTCTTCAGTGCAACCGAGTATCAGATCGCAGAGAACGGCGGCACGATCACCATCACAGTCGAAAGGAATACCGGCAGCGAAGGCGCCGTAGCGGTGAACTATGCGACATCGAACGGCTCCGCAACGGCTGACAACTACACCACGGTGAACGGCACACTGAACTTCGGCGCCGGGGAAACCAGTAAGACCTTCACGGTGACCGTGAAGGACAACGGCGATATCAGCGGCAACAAGACCATCAAGCTCACGCTCTCCAACCCGACAGGAGGTGCCGTATTCTCGGGCTCGCCCACGTCTCTCATTACAGTCATCGACAACGAAGTGACAACGAACTTCGGCAGCGGTTCCATCAAGCTGGGCGATGACAACTACACCGTCCTGGAAAGCGACGGTGCCATAGCAATCGTCGTGAAGCGCGCGGGAGGAACGAAGGGGCAGGTAACAGTGCAGTATGCCACCACGAGCGGTACGGCAAAGTCTGCCGAAGACTTCACCGACACGACGGGAACGCTGACCTTCCGCCCCGGAGAGTCCTCCAAAGTGGTCGTGATCCCCATCAAATCCGATGTGGAAGCGGACAACGGAGAAACCTTCTCGTTCAAGCTGAGCAACGTCGTCGGCGCAACCCTCGACAGCCCCGCAACGACATCGATTGAGATTCAGTAGCATCATAAGAAACCCGGTGGTTGGCTCCCCTTCCTCCGGGTTTTTTAGTACTCTAAAGCACGTGCCATGGTGGCCCCTCGACAAGGATCGGTGCAGGCTCTATTGGTACACCTCTTCGCAGGCAGGCGCGCGACTCTTGCCGCGGCAAAGCGTAGCGGAGCCGGGCAAAATCGCTACACTACAAATGTGCCATGGTGGCGGAATTGGTATACGCGCGCGACTCAAAATCGCGTTCCGCAAGGATTGTGGGTTCGAGTCCCACCCATGGCACCATTCGGTCCGCTTTGCGGACCTCATGGCAAGCCATATAACTCCGAAAAGGAAATCAAGGGGTGGAGACGCGAAAAGAAAGAACTCTTATGGAAAAACGGGGGCTCGGGCTTGCCCTGAGACGCGAATCGTCGAAGGGAAATCCTTAGGGAGAATCCGGCTCCCGCACCTTCCTCAGAACAAAGAAGCTGATTCCGACTAGAAGCGCCAATACGGCAACCGAAAAGCGGTATTTATCCGGTCCATAGGAAGCAAAGAGAGCTGCCGTCGCACTCCAGAGTATGGGCCCGAGGATAGACGCTGTACGTTCGAAGAGGACAAAGACGCTGAAGAACTCCGCCTGCTTCCCCTGCGGAACGAGCGTCGCAAAAAAGGAGCGTGCAAGCGCGAAGAGCGCACCGTAGACGAAACCATTCACGCTGGCGACGATCATGAACATCAACGGTGTCCGAGCAACAGCGATCCAGAGAACAAAGACTGTCCATACGGCGACGAGTACCCGTAATGCCCGCTTGCGACCATGGAACAACCGCACGCATGCGGGTGCGAGGAGACCGCCAGCGATACCCAGGAGCAGCGCCATCAACAGGGCAAGATTCTTCTGGAGATCCGAAAGATGCCCTACGACATCCAGGTACAGCGTGATGAAGAGAGCAAGCGTGAGCATCGCATCCGCAAAGAGGTAGTATGCTATGAGGAACGGCAACACACCGGGGTAGGTGCGGATCGCACGGAGGTCTTTCAGCGTTGCCTTCACCGTGGCACCGAATCCCTCGAGATGCGTCGCACGCGACACTGAGGGTGGATCCCTCAGGTACAGGAAGACCGGCAGGGCACTGATGAGAAACAAGATCGCACTGACGACAAACGCTGCGGGCTTTCCGGCAAGCGAACCGATGGAAATCGTCCCCTGCGCAACGGGATACAGGCATGCGAGTGCGACGACGTTCCCCACCTGCCCCATAGCCATGCCGAGCCCGGACAAACCGTCAACTCCACGCGCGTCATGAGTCAAGTCTTTGAGAAATGCGTCGTAAAATGCGAGACCCGCCTGATAGAAATACTGGACGAAAAAGTAGAGTGCGATGATGAGGAGTGTGGAACCCCGTGAAAGTGACGTCACCCCGCCTCCGTACAAGCCAAGCAGTGCAAGGGCTGCCATGCAGAGGATGCTGAAGACCGTGAGAAAGGACTTCCTTCTGCCTGTGTCGTCAGACCTGCGACCGAAGAACGGCAACGTACACACCAGTGCAATGGTCGAAAGCCCCACTGCGGCGCTCATCCACGCTTCGGAGCCACCGAGATCCGCAACGAACCACAGACCGAAGTAAAACGTTACTCCGAGGAAGCCCATCGAATTCGCAAGGTCATACAGCGCCCACAACCAGATCTGTTTCTTCGAAATGACAGATGTGCTCATGACCGGAGCATACGGCACGTACGCCTTCTTCGCATACTCATTGCGAATATTTGGAAGCAATGTTTCGCGCTCTGCGCTATGCTTCATTCCCGCATGAAACAGTACAAGTCCTTTGTTTTCGGCTCCTTCGACTTCGACCCCGACAGCGGAAGGATCGCCTTGCGATATGCACTGGACGATGAGATTCACTTTGAGGAAATCATCGAAATTCCAGCAGAGGGAGGTCTGAAGCTCAATGCCATGCACCAGGCCCTTCTGGCGCTGCACGTCGCCGCCGGAACCAGCTACTTCAAAACCTGCTGTCCAAAAACAATGGAGATACGATCCGGCGTCCTGAATAACGATCAAGCTGCGTTCTGGAACACCGTGTATGAGAACGGACTGGGGGAATTTTTCTTCCGCAATCAGATAGATTTCCGCGGCCTCATCCGCTTCCCGGCAACAGATCCCGGCACTCCCGTCTTCCACCAGTCAGACAGATCACCGAGCAAGCGAATACTGGTCCCCGTCGGCGGAGGCAAAGATTCCATCGTGACGATCGAGAAACTGAAGGCACAAAAAAAAGACATCACGCTTCTGCGCATCGGCAGTCACCCGCTCATCGATGAGCTCGTCCGCATCACAGGACTCCCTTGCATTACCGTCAAACGACGTCTTCCTGCAGAGCTTTTTGCGCTGAACGAGCAGGGTGCTCTGAACGGGCACGTCCCCATCACCGGACTGCTCTCCTGCCTTGCAGTCGTCATTGCGGAAGCAGCAGGGTTCGACACCGTCGTCATGAGCAATGAAAAGAGTGCCAACGAGGGCAATGTGGAGTACCTGGGAAAAACCATCAACCATCAGTGGAGCAAAAGCGCGGAGTTCGCAGATGCGTTCAACCGCTATATCCAAACCTATGTGAACAAAAACCTGCGCTACGAAAACGCCCTCGGAGACATGACCGAACTGGAAGTTGTGCGAGAATTCGTGAAGTACCCGCAGTATTTTCAAAGTTTCACGAGCTGCAACGCAAACTGGAAGATCACACGAGGACAAGAGAAACGAGACATGAGACTTGAGACCAATCGCTGGTGTGGGAAGTGTCCGAAGTGCGCCTTCGTCTTCGCGCTTCTCGCCGCATACCTCCCAAAGGCGGAAGTTCTGAAGATCTTCGGAAGAAATCTCTTCGATGATACATCGCTCCTCCCTCTCTACCGTCAGCTTCTGGGCATCGAGGGATTCAAACCCTTTGAATGTGTCGGCACGCCGGAAGAGACCAAGCAGGCCTGCGCGATGACTAAAACAAGAGGAGAATTTGCACAAGCCGCCATTTTGAAAGTACTGAAGTACTGATTCCCACCCCCAACGCCCTACGCCCAAACCCACGCATGCACATCTCCGACCTCAACGGCAAATCTGTCTGCATTCTCGGATTCGGACGGGAAGGCAAAGCCATGGTAACTGCACTGAACACCTATGCTCCGGATGCGCGTGTCACCATCGCAGACAAAAACCCTAAGACAGATACACAAGGTTTACCGCTTACTGCTTACAGCGTACAGCTAGGAGAGAGCTGGCTGGAGAATCTTGATACCTTCGACGTAATCATCAAATCACCCGGCATCCCACCAAGCTCACAGCTCAAAACTCAAAGCTCAAAGCTCACCTCTTCCACCCAAATCTTCCTCGATACTATCGAATCCTCCGGCGCACTGACGATCGGCGTCACCGGATCCAAAGGCAAAAGCACCACCGCCTCTTTGATTCACCATCTCATCGAAACCCTACCCCCTATCCCCTACGCCCGAACCCTCCTCGTCGGCAACATCGGCGACCCCGCTATCGCTCATCTGGCGGATGCGAAGAAAGACACGATCTTCGTGATGGAAATGAGCAGCTACCAGCTCATGGACCTCAGGACTGCGCCACACATCGCCGTCATCACCAGCTTCTTCCCGGAACATCTGGATTATCATGCTTCGACTGTGCGCAGCACAGGCTTAACTCCTCTTGAAGCGTATCGCAATGCTAAAGCGAATATTACGAGGCTGCAGAAGAGCGGCGACATCGTCTTCTACGCCGACACCGAAGGTGTGCGGCCGATGGTTGCAGGAACACATGCGAAGAGAATCCCCGTCACGGCAAAGCAGGCTCCGCTGCCGCTCTCGGACACAAAACTGATCGGTGATCATAACCTCAGCAATCTGGCACTCGCAGGAGCCGTTGCATCGCATCTGGGAGTGGATAGTGCGGGCATCGGGACAGCGATGCGCTCGTTCACTCCCCTGCCGCACCGTCTTCAATCACTCGGCATCCGGGACGGCATCGAGTGGATTGATGATGCGATCTCCACAACACCGGATTCAGCAATTGCCGCCATCGAAGCACTCGGGGACCGCGTGAAGGTCATCATCCTCGGAGGACAGGATCGCGGACTGGATTTCACAGAACTGGGAACAGTCATCGACACATCATCCATCGACACCGTGATTCTCTTCGGTGAGAACAGCACGCGCATCGGAAAAACGATTACACAGAAAATCACCATTCCCGTTCACTCCATGCATGAAGTTATAACGACGACAATCCATGCACTCAGGAACCACCAAACCAGCACACCAATCGCTCTGCTCTCACCCGCTTCTCCCAGCTACGACTCCTACAGTAATTTTGAGGAAAAAGGTGAGGATTTCAGAGCAAAAATAGGGTTTTGACGAAAAATAATAAATATGCTATAATGAATATTAAATGGGCATCGTCAAAAAATATCCAAAACTGCTGCTGCTCCTCTTCTGTACGCTCCTTGCGTATATTCTCTTCAGAGGAGGAGCATTTGAATGGCTCGCGCATATCGACGGAATCGCCGGCTCGTACTTCGCGATATTCCTCGGAGGCATTCTGTTTACCTTCGGATTCACGGCGCCATTTGGCATCGGTGTTTTCATTGAGGTCGCACCTCACGTTCACCCTTTCTACGGAGCCCTCCTGGGCGCTGTCGGCTGTATGCTGGGGGATCTCGTCATCTTTGAAGTGATGAAGTTTGAATTCTTCCACGAAGAGATCACGAGACTTCGCACAACACGTGTTTTCCTGTGGGGACACCGGCTGCTGCACCACGAGAGCATTTCCGACCACGTACGGCAGTACCTCCTGTGGTCCTTCGCAGGGATCATCATCGCCTCCCCTCTCCCGGATGAATTCGGGGTTGCTCTGGTGACTTCTATCACCGAAATCAAAGCATGTAAATTCGCGGTTCTATCATTGATATTTAACTCCATAGGAATATTCCTGATTCTGGAAGCAACGCGCGTGATTATCACCTGATTTCCTTGCACAACACTCTGCAAACTGAAAAAATCGGAGCATGAGAAAAATAGGTTACGACAGCAGCGAAGACATGCCGACACTCCCAGTACAGTACGACGGGAATACGGAGGACTTGAAGACGGGCGATACATTTTCTCTGGAAATGATTGAGTCTGACGGAACGTCGCACGAGATCGGCCACGTCATACTCGGAGAGAAAATCAGCGAAGGTAAAGGCAGCAGAAGCAGAGCTTCCACCCCGAACTACCGGGCAAACTATGACGCGATCTTCGGGAATAAGAACACCAGGAATTGATTTCTATTCACCCGCTCCTGCAACGACCTTCGCCGCTTTCAGGACACGTCCTCCGAGTTCGTAGCCCGCTTCGTAGACTTCGACAACCGTATCCTTCGCCCCGGGCGCTGTTTGCAATACTTCGTGCTTCACAGGATCAACGAGCTGACCAAGAGGATCGATACGCTTAAGCCCCACAGCCTCCAAGTCCTTCATCAGCTTCTGCTCCGTCGCAGCGATTCCCTTCACCCATTCATGATTTTGGAGATCGTTGGGTAGATGGGAGAACGACCGCTGGAAGTTATCAATCGTTGGAAGCAACCGCACCATGAGTCCCTCTACTGCAAATAACCGCAGTTCCTGCGCTTCCCGATCCATCCGGATCTTCGCGTTCTGCAAATCCGCCTGTGCCCGTGCCGCAATCTCCTTCAATCGCAGCAACTCCTCGCGAAGCTGCGCCAGCTCATCAGCAGGCGTCTGCGCTGAGGAATCGTCTGCCGGCGGTCGCTTTGTCTGCGTCATGAAAACACGGAAAGTATATGGGCATGCACGCGTTCTGTCATCCAACAATCCCTCCGGTTTCAGTCCTCATCCGGAGCCACGCAAGGCACCGCAGGATCAGCAATACAGTTTTCCGATGGCGGCTCCCCTCTCCATGGACACGTGCGCGAGTAGAGACACGCGTCGTCGGTCAATTGATCCAGCTCCTTTGCGATCTGCTCATCAGTCTGGGCATTCGTGATCAGCAACTGATCCATGTCCTGAAAGACATAATCAAGATCGAAGGACTGCTCCTTGCCATTGACGAAGAACCGGAACGGCGTCTCTCCGCAGACTTCACCATCGGCCATCGGCATACCTGACGAATAGCAGTACTCCGTAAACCCGACCTTGATACTGTCGAAGAAACTCTTCACCGTGAGTCCGGGTTTGTGGCTGTGTATCACATGGCCGTTGCTATCATGCAAATGCAGGTACTGATCATGGACCTCATCCGCCTCATCATGCGTGGTTTCATCCGTCGAAAGGCCGGACATGTACTCTGCACCGGAGAAGTCGGCCTGCACACCGTCGACCCACACCGCGAAATCCGCATGTGTATGGTTTGGATCGGGATTCTGCTCATACGCACGGGCACAACCCGCGAGGAGAAGCAGTGAAGCAATGGCGATGAGCTTCGGTCGCATTATTGGGCGGCAGCCTCGGAGGATGCGGCGACACCAGCATCGACCTTCGCACCGGCATCCACTTCTGCGGCAGCTTCACTGGAAGCTTCCTCTACCGCGGCTGCGGAAGACTTCACCTCTTCAACCTTCGCTTGGGAAGACTGCACCTCTTCGACCTTTGCAGAAGACTTCTCCTCTGCGGCAGCGGAGGACTTTTCCTCAACGGCAGCTTCGCTCGACTTCATGAGGTCACCGGTCAATCCGGTATCGGCGGCTGACGGTGCGGATGCGGAAGACGTTCCATCCGTCTTCACGTCGGTCCTGACGGTGAACGTGCAAGCGGAAAGCAGGGACACTGCGAACAATGCGAAAAACTTCTTCATTGATCGAAAGGGGAAAAATACGCGGCAAAGCCTACGCCCTGCTACGGGGCCGTGCAATGAGAAACACCTGCTTTTGCGGCGTCAGCGCTTCGCCGTGCCATGGATTGAACTGGTAATGGGAACACCTATCCCGGCGTAGCCCGACCTGTCCACCGTAGCATTGGCGAAGGCGGAAGTGGCAGGAAAAATCTTCACGGAGAGCGAAGTGATGGCCCTCAAGAAAGTGCGAGAGAGCGAGAGCCAATCGTTTGTGTCCGTAGCTTGGATGTTCCCGCAGGATTTCCTCCATGCGGCATTTCAGTGCCCAGTCCTTCTGCGGCTGTCTGGGAGCGTAGTACAAGGACGCTCGTGAAACG
>VGKZ01000037.1 GCA_016866815.1 Candidatus Peregrinibacteria bacterium
AGACCTGCCAGACGCGCAAATGGCACATAAATCTCAAGTGTTTCATGTGCAATGCGATCCTGCTTGTCCGGAGGGAGGGCGCTGATGGTGAGAATGTTATGCAAACGATCCGCCAACTTGATGAAAATGACTCGTAGATCCTCGTTTGCGCTGAGCAACATTTTTCTCAGAGAGGCGATCTGGCGCTTAACACGTTTTCCCTCATACTTCAGTTTCGAAAGCTTTGTCACGCCGTCGACAAGCTTGGCAACGGAATCTCCGAAGAGTGAACGTACGTCATCCAGACTCGCTCTTTCATCCTCCACCACATCGTGCAGCAGTGCGGCAATCAGTGTTTCTTTACCTGCTTTCAGCGATGCGAGGTACACAGCAACAGCTACTGGATGCTCAACATAAAGAGCCCCGGAGGAGCGATACTGTCCCTCGTGCCACTCCACAGCTTTTTCCAGCGCACACATGACCTGATGCTGCTCTTCCGGCTGGAGATACTCAATTGCATTCGCCAGCGGTTGAATAGTCTGAGTCATCGAATGCTGAGGATAGCACAAAAGCCGACAAATGACCAACGAACTCGTCCTTGCTCACATCATAAGAATGCTCCCGTTCACCCGAATATTCATAATCAATTTCCCAATGCTTGCCCGCAGCTTCATGATTAAATCAGGAGCGCCGGGATGCTGCTCAACCATCCTTGTCTCGTGTCTCACCTGTTCATCCGCACGCTGCCATACCAGAGCAACATCCAAGGGGGGCGCCCCTGCACCGATATTGGAATACTGACTCCTCACTTCTTCGTATGTTTTCCTGAAAACCTCCGGTGCGACAGAAGCTCCGTCAACGCCCGCGTTTGCAGGGACGGAAACGGGAACCGAAGACTGGCTTCCCAATAGCGCATCGCAACCATCGCAACTGCCCGAGTCAGTGACTGCTCTGCCCTCAATGGAGATCCGTTCTTCCATGGGTAAGGAATCAAATGAAGATATAGAATGCGCAACGATAGCATTAAACCGCACAGGATAATAATCCCGATGTAAAAAGAGTCAATCATTTTCGCTCCTTTTTGATGTTTTGGAGCATCTTGAGATAGTATGTCATGCGCAAGATTCCTTCAGTGAAACTTTGCTCGCTCACTTACGTTTCGCGGGTATATATGCCCTTCGATCTGACCGACTCTCCGCAAGCGCTCGTTCCATGAGCTTCAGCGGACAAGGAAACAACACACCATCTACCATACTCCATGATGTTCGACCCCGTCGACCCAAAACAAAGGCTTCCGGACCTGGAGGAAGGGATCCTCCAGTACTGGCGGGAAGAAGATACCTTCAAGCGTTCGATCCGCCACCGACGCAGGGGGGAAGCCGACGCCTGGGACAAGGCTGAACAAAACTCTCAAAGCTCACAGTGTAGAGCTCAGAGCTTATTTTCCTTTTACGATGGACCCCCGTTCGCGACGGGACTCCCCCACTACGGTCACCTGCTCGCCGGCACCATCAAGGACGTGATCCCCCGGTACCGCACCATGCGCGGCGCTGCCGTCGAACGCAGGTTCGGCTGGGACTGTCATGGACTGCCTATAGAGAACCTCATCGAGAAGGAGCACAACATCGGCAGCAAGAAGGAGATTGAGGAGATGGGCGTCGCGAAGTTCAACGCACTCTGCAGGGGATCTGTGCAGCGCTATGCGAAGGAGTGGCGCACCGTCGTCGAGCGCATGGGACGCTGGGTGGATATGGACTGGGACTACAAAACGATGGACGCCGAGTACATGGAGAGCATCTGGTGGGTCTTCAAAAACCTCGCGGACAGGAAACTGATCTACGAAGGAAGGAAGTCCATGCATGTGTGTCCGCGCTGCGTGACGCCGCTCAGTAACTTCGAGGTGAGTTTGGGATACAAAGATGTGAGCGACTGGACGGTGATTGCGGAGTTCCCGATAGAAAAGGACTCAAAGGACTCAGAAGGACGATTCGTGCTGCTTGCCTGGACGACAACGGGTTGGACGCTGCCGGGTAACTTGTTTCTGGCAGTCGGACCCAAGATCACCTATGCGAAAGTCCGCACCGAAGGTGATGAGCGCACGTTCGTGGTTGCCGAGAATCTGGTTGCGAGTGTCTTCAAGGACAGACAGCACGAAGTTGTGGGAACACTGAAAGCGAAAGAATTGGTGGGAAAATACTACGAGCCGCTGTTCCCCTACTTCGCCGAGAAGTACAAGAAGCACCCTTCGTCAGGCTCAGGGGCATTCCGGGTCGTCATGGGAGACTTCGTGACGACGGAAGACGGAACGGGCATCGTGCACATAGCGCCGGGATTCGGTACCGATGACTATGAGGTTGGCAAGCGCGAGAAGGTGGATGTCCTGAGTCACGTGACGATGGACGGGAAAATGGTGGATGCCGTCACCGACTTTGCAGGACTGGACGTAAAACCGTTCGATGACGGTGCTAAGACCGACCGGAAGATTGCGGCAACGCTGAAGGAGAGGGGACGATTGTTCGCTGAATTCCCGTACAAGCACAGCTACCCGCACTGCTGGCGCTGCGACAGTCCGCTCATCAACTACGCGACAAGCTCCTGGTTCGTGGCGGTGGAAAAGATCAAAAACGCCATGCTCGATAGCAATGCAGAGACGAGCTGGGTGCCAGCACATATCCGCGACGGGCGGTTCGGCAAGTGGCTGGAGGGAGCACGCGACTGGGCGATCAGCCGAAACCGCTTCTGGGGAACTCCCCTGCCGATCTGGCGATCGGATCACGAATCACGAATAACGAATAACGAATCCACAGATTACGAAGTCATCGGCAGCCGCAACGATCTCATGCAGAGAAAACTGATCCGCTTCACGAAAGTGACGACCCTGCGTCATGCAGAGAGCGAGGGGAACCTGATTCCGATCTACCAGGGAAAGCTGCCGGGAACGGACCTGACGAAGAAGGGAAAAGACCAGGCCAAAGCTGCGGCAGATTACCTGTCCGCCGATCTCTGTCCTCTGACGACGATCTACTGCTCACCGTTGGCACGGGCCAAACAAACGGCCGAGATCATTGCGAAGAAAACCGGAGCGACCATCGTCGTCGATGAACGACTACGTGAAGTCGACTTCGGCGAGTATGAAGGAAAGACTGTCGACTTCTCCGACCTCTCGTTCCTGAAAGCACGACGACAGCACAAGATCGAAACCGGAAAACCGGAAAGCATCTACCACTTCCCCGGCATGGAGAGCTGGGAGAGCGTGCAGCAACGCGTCGGCAGCCTGCTGAAAGAAGTCCTTCCGAAGCACAGGAGTGAACACATTCTGATCGTCTCGCATGCGGATCCCGTGGTGAATATGGAGCACTTCTTCACCGGTGAAGACGCAGTGAAACTCAGTCACCGCCCGTATCCGGAGAAGGCTGTGCCGAAGAGTTACTTCTGGGACCATGACGCGAACGCACAGATGGATCTGCACATGGATGCGATCGACTCGATCACCTGGCCGGGAATGAAAACAAAAAACAGCGTGGAGATAACACTGGTGCGCCATGGTGAGACGACACTGAACCTCGAAAGAAAAGCGAATGGCTGGACTAATGACATGCTGACGGAAAAAGGGAAAAACGACGCACTTGCCGCAGCAAAGAAGCTCAAGAAGCAGAAATTTGACGCGATCGTCTGTTCGGATCTCCCGCGCGCGAAAGAAACAGCGGAGATCATCGCAAGGGAACTCGACATGAAGATCAACGGCGAATGGCAAGAGCTCCGGGAGCGCAACGACGGAGCATGGGAAGGGGTACCAGACAAAGAAATTCTCAAAGCTAACCCTCCGGTGGACCCGTCGTTTGTGACGACAAGCTTCCATCACGCGACACCCGGAGGAAACGCCGAAACACTTTCCCAATTTGTGCAACGCGCAGACCGGGCACGGAGAAAGCTCCTCGCAGAATTTCCCGGAAAGCGTGTTCTCGTAGTAACACATGGAGGAATGATTCGCAGTCTCAGATGCCTGACAGAGAACCTGACCTTCCGGCAGGCAGCTGGACTCTACCCCAAGAACGGCGAATTCTACGGCTTGCAGCTCAACCCCTTGATGCAGCGTATTCCCGACGTGCTCGACTGCTGGTTCGAGAGCGGCTCCATGCCGTACGCGCAGGATCACTTTCCGTTTGAGATGAGGCATAAGGGCGTGGGGCGTAGGGCGTGGGGCGTAGGAATGCAAGTGCCCCAACGCCCTACCCCCAACACCCTACCCCCCAATTTCCCCGCGGATTTCATCGCCGAAGGTGTCGACCAGACGCGGGGATGGTTCTACACACTGAATGTGCTCGGTGCTGCGCTGTTCGAAACTTCACCCTTCCGCAACTGTGTGGTCAACGGAATCGTACTCGCCGAAGACGGCAAGAAAATGAGCAAGAGACTCAAGAACTACCCCGATCCGATGGATGTTGTCGCGCGCCATGGCGCCGACGCCGTGCGCTTCACGTTGATGAGCAGCCCCGCCGTGCGCGGCGAAGATGTCCGGTTCTCGGAGAAGCTTGTGGAAGAGACGGTGCGCAGTGTCCTGCTGCCGCTCTGGAACACCTACAGCTTCTTCACCACGTACGCGAACGCCGCGAAGTGTAGACCGACTGAAAACCGCAAGCACTCGACGCACCCTCTCGACGTGTGGATCCGTGCGGAGATGCAGGATCTCGTCAACCGCATGACGGGGGAGCTGGACCGTTACGATCTCTCCGCCACCTGTGCGGAAATCCACGAAACACTCGATGCGCTGACCAACTGGTACGTGCGCCTGAGCCGCCGCCGCTTCGCCGGCAAAGGCGTTCTCGATGCGTACCCCGATACCAGCGGCGACACGGAGAATGAAGACCGCGAAGATGCCCTGCACACGCTCTACGACGTGCTCCTCACGCTGTCACAACTGCTTGCACCGTTCTGTCCGTTCATCACGGAGGGAATCTATCTGAACCTCGTCGCAGAGGACCACAGTTCGATACACCTGACCGACTGGCCGGAGACGCGTGAGTTGACGAAAACGGAAACCAAGCTGCTGGAGAAAAACCGGTTGCTGCGCTTGATCGTCGGACTTGGTAACTCCATTCGCTCCTCGAAGAAAATCAAGAACCGCCAGCCGCTCTCCATCATGACGGTTGCCCTTCCGCCTTCCTACGCAGGGAGCACCTGCTCGCAGGACGATCTCGATCTGCTGCGACAGGAGCTCAATGTCAAAACAATCGGTTTTGCGAAGGATCCCGCAGAGCTGGCCGAGAGTTTCATGCAGGTGGATGCGCGTAAAGTCGGCCCGCGCCTCGGCGGCAGAGTGCAGGAGATCATCAAAGCCGGCAAAGCCGGTGAATTCACCGTGGAAGACGATGGGCGTATCCTGATTCTCGATGAATGGCTCGCTCCCGATGAAGCGCAGATCGTCTATCGCGGGAAAGAGGGAAAAGATGTGGCGGCGGAGAGAGGAGTCGTCGTCAGCATCGACACCACCCTGACAGACGACCTGATTGCTGAAGGAACAGCGCGCGACATTATCCGCGGCATTCAGCGGCTCCGGAAAGAAGGAGGGCTCGAGTTCACGGACCGTATTGCACTGCAGATCTCGGGTGCGGACGACGTGCTAAAACGCTTCGGGGAGCTGATCGCACAGGAGACGCGGGCGGAATTGGTCGAAAATAACGGACAAAGCCACACGATAGAAGCAGGAGAAGGAGTGGTGACAATCAGATTTTTGAAGCAGTAGTGCAATGGAAGACAATGATCATTGATCATGTATCAATTACCAGAAAATGATCAATGGTAAATGGTCAATGATAATTCTCCACTCATACATCTATACTGTAATCCATGTCCGAATCTGCAGCCTCCTCCCACGCACCGCTGAAGCTTGCAATCAAGTTTGCACTGAATGTGCTGCTTGTGTACCTGCTTGCGACATACCTCAGTGCGTATTTCCTTCTCGACGGAGGAATTCGGGCGTACGTCATCGTCGGTTCGTTGATCACCCTGATGAATATTTTCTTCCGTCCGGTCATCTACGTACTCACCCTGCCGCTGCGTCTCTTCACAACCATCGTCGCCGTGATCATCATCCACGGCGGATTCGTGTACGTCGTGACACTGCTGACAGCAAAAATGGACCCCAACCTCGTCCGCCTGGAAATCTTCGGCGGCCCGTGGGGGTGGATCGTGATTGCTGTCTGCTTGGGATTGGCGAACTGGATCATGAAGGAAATGTTCAAATAATTTCTCTTGTGGAAGCCAAGAAGTAGGTGTAGAACGCGTGTTATGAACGAAGGTATTCCCGAGAACATCGAAGAATCACAAGCCATACTTGGCTGCATCGAAAGCTACGATCAAAGAAGCATGATCGCTGCAGCATTTGGGATGATAGACGGTCATGAGTACGAACAGTGGGATTTGGAGAGTATTTTTAGAACGGACATCGCCGACATTCGCCGCGGAATCAGTATGGGCTTACAAAGCCTGCGAAATAACGGATGGAACGCAATGGTGGATGAAATGGATAAACGGCATCCGTGGATCCACGCGGAAGCTTAAAGAGTCTTGCCGACAAAATCACTCAGCGCCCAACTCATACCTTTGATCGCTGCGTTCGGAGGAATTTGGTGGTAGGAAGAAACGACACCGAACTCCGCCTGACCGGGAACACCCGCAGGAGTTTTCTTCCAGCCAAAGACGATGAAACTCGGAACGCCGAGCTCCTTGAGAAAATCTTCGATGCGCTTCTGAATTTCGGACTGTTCCATGATGACGAGGGGGAAGTTGGGAGGAGAGTGTACCATGACGCGCTTTTAGTTTCTGGTTTCTGGTTTTTAGTTTCTAGCCTACCCCCCTACTCCCTACTTCCCACATTCAGTGCTATCCTTTCGCCATCCCCTTCCGCCGTTTCGGATCATCGGTCATCCTTGCCGCTACGCTGCTTGGCGTCAGCACGCCCGTACATGCCCTCTTTTTCGACGTGCCGGAAGACCATCCGTACGTGAATGCCATCGATTACCTCACGAGAACCGGCATCGTCGAGGGCTATGAAAACAGATCCTTCCAGCCGGAACGCGCTGTATCCCGTGCCGAATTTGCGAAGATCCTCGTCGGCATGCTCTTTCCATCCGAAGTGATCGAGAGCTGCATTGGTGATGACTCGGAAGAATCCGAAGAAGAGGCGAATATCAACTCCGTCATTCCGGAAATGAAATTTTTGGATGTGCCGCACCATGTATGGTTCGCACCGAGCATCTGCACCGCCTGGAGGCACGGCATCATCGACGGCTATGCGGACGGAACGTTCCGCCCGGAAGAAGGAGTGAACTTCGCGGAAGCTGCAAAGATGCTCTCGCTCGGGTTCGGACTGACCGGCGTAGAACTGCCAAACCTGGGGGCGGCGGCCAACGCGCAGTGGTACCGGCCCTATGCGGAGTTTCTCTCCGCTGCGAACGCCATCCCTCCGAGTATCACGGCTTTTGACCTTCCGGTCACACGCTCGGAAATGGCCGAGATGCTCTACCGCCTGAAAGATTTTTCCATTGATCTGGCACCGGTGGAACAGTACTCACTCCAGCCGGAAGACCTGGAACCAGCTGTTCACTGGGAGGCGTACAAAAACAAAGCATACGGCTTCACACTGGAAATGCCCAACGTGTGGCCGGCACCCCACGCCGTTCCCCGCGGCACCTTCGACGGAAGACTGCCCTACTATCGTTCCCTCTGGACGGTGTACATCGGGCCGCACCAAACCGGGTGCAACACGAACGGCGAGTGCGTCGAGCGGGAAATGTGGATCGACGGGTACGACGCGGACATGGCCGAGGAAATCCTTCGCCTGATCGAAGCAGATGAATATTCGATCGAAGTCCTCAAGCATGGCACATCCGGCGAAATACAGACACTGACACTGGAGGAGGCGATAGGAAACTGTATCGATAAGCGAACGTTCCTGTTCGGAGAGAAGTACGTGTACGTATTCAATGCTCTGTGTGCTTTTGATAACGCAAGGATCGACCACATGCTGGACCGCTTGGTACAGAGCTTCCGAGAAATTACCATCCCAAGCCTCGTATACTAGTGTTGAAAAAAATAACAACTTGATTGGCATCGCCCCTTGTGACGCTGCTACAGTACGCAGCATGGCACGCAAAGAACTCCAGCACATCATCCAGGCGGCTGGCCTGGGTCTGGACGAAGCAGACTTGTACATCGCGGGACTGCAGATCGGGAGCGCTCCCGCCTCCGAATACGCCAAGCGCACAAAGCTGAATCGCATCACCGCCTACAACCATCTGGAGGACCTCGTTCGCACGGGAATCTTTACGATGGTCGAAGACCGCCGCGGCAAACGCTACTCCCCCATCGCACCGGAATACCTGGCACTGGAAGCACGCAAGAACGCGCAGGCACTGGAACGCGCGCTGCCCGAGCTTCGATCGATGCAGGGGGCGCACCACCGCAAACCGCAGGTCCGGTTCTTCAGGGGCTGGGAAGGCGTGCGACACGTATACGACGACACGTTGGGTGCAGAGAGCGAAATTCTCAACTTCGCCAACTCCGCACTCATTCGCCAGTACTGGCAGGATTATGACAAAGAATACGTTGCCGAACGCGTGAAACGGCGCATACACCTGCGCGGCATAGCACCCGATGACATCGTGGGACGCCGTGTTCACGGAGCAGACAGAGCGGCTCTGCGCGAAATCCGCCTGGTGCCGGCGAAGGATTTTGATTTCAACAACGAGATCAACGTCTACGATAACAAGGTCTCCATGATCACGTTCGCCGAGAACGCGGAAGACATCTTCGGCATCATCATCGAGAGTAAAGAAGTGGCGGATACGCAGAAGCAGATCTTTGAGATGGCCTGGCGGTATGCGGGAAAATTAAAAAAGGAGAGAGCAGAATAGCACCAAGTGTCATCCCGAGTGACCAGCAGCGTGAGCTTCGATACACCCTGCACCAATCGCTTCGCTCTGGTACAGGGCACTCAGCTTGACACGCTGCTGGTCGTATCGAGGGAGACACTGCCTTTCCTACCCTTACAAATCCCCATACGACACCAACGCAATCTTTCGCTCCGCAAGGTCCGCCTTCAGCGATTCATCCATCAGCATGTTCAACTCAGTCTGTCGCTGGGGATCCAGATCGAAGGGGGTACCGTACGACGACTGGCTGCCGGGATGCACCATGAGTTCCGTCGTCCCTTCAGGAAGACGCGCGAGAATGTGCCGGAGGTTTTTTGCAGACGCGTTTCCGAGGAGCGTGTGACCACGGAAGTGATCCGTGAAACCGATGCCCTCGGCTTCGAAGATCGGACGCGCTGCCTTCGCGATGGCATTGATGGAACGGATTTCCGCCAATTGCAATTCAGGAATTTCAAACCCGAACGGGGGGAGGGGTTCCTCGCATGGAATGCGGACGAAGCGAATGCCGTAGCGCAGCATCAGCGGTGTCAGCACGGCTGCAATAGCAGGGTGCACGTGCGCGTCCCAGTTTCCGGAAACGTGCGTCGGCGTGAAACCCTGATCGAAACACCACTCGATCTGTGCACGCACTTCACGCTCGATGTGCTCTTTCTGAACGACTCCTTCATCCAGCAACGTGAAGAGCTTCGTCACACCGTAGAACATCCCCGTCGAACCGAGAAGCGACGCGACATCACCGGATTTGCTGAGCGGGTACTCCTCGACCAGATTCAAATGGAGCCCTACAGGAAAGCCTCTTTCGACTGCGTGCTTTGCGGCAGTGAGGCTGTCGGGCACGTTCGGCCACAGTGATGCACTCG
>VGKZ01000038.1 GCA_016866815.1 Candidatus Peregrinibacteria bacterium
TTTGCTCTAAAAACTATACACAAAAAAACCATATTCATTACCCTTTTGCTTGCACAGAGCACGTTTCGTCCTTTACCCTACGTCCATGCCTCGCGGTAAGCGCACTGTCTTCGCCATGTTCTGCACCGAGTCGGGAAACCGGCTGGGAGCCATGCGTTTTCACAAGCAGGACAAAATGGGAGTCGGTTGGAAGGAGCACGTTGAGGGAATGACGAAGTACTGCCCGGTGTGCCGCAAGAAGACGAAAGTGAAGTTCAAGGAGGAGAAGCATTCTTCTACGTAATAGGATGACCACTTGTCGGGATCATCGCGGTGAAGTCTTTCTCGTAGCTTCCGCTATTTTAGAAGGTGCTTTTCCCCATCATTGCCTATAGTGCATCAAGAATTTTTCCGCCCATATTCTTTGTTGCTGTCAGTGCTGCGATCACTTCTGCGTTCCTTGGACTTTGGCTTTCTTTGAGAGGAGAGCTTCTTCGGGGGCTTACACGACGTGCCATCATCGATTGCGCATGGGTCGCGTTGCTCATTGTCGGACCAACAACATTGATATTTCTCGGTTCTGCTCATACATCCAGTATATCCACGGGGTTACTCCTGCAATGTGAAATGCTGACGACGTTTCTCATCTATGGTGTCATTTTTCAGGAGCGCCACACCTTGAAACAATATGCCGGTGCAGCTCTTGTCTTTCTTGGAACACTGCTCGTTCTCTCCAATGGTGCTTTTTCCATCAAACTTGGGGATGCATTGATCGTTCTTGCAATTTTTATCTTCCCGTTTGGAAATTTCTTCGCAAAACGCGTGCTCGAGCAGATCTCGTTATACCAAGTGCTCTTCTTCCGCTACGTCTTTTCCGTGCCGTTTCTTCTCGTAGTCTCCTTCTGTTTTGAAGACACAGCAGGAGTAGCTATGGCATTACAGTGGTATTGGTGGCTCTTCGCGGCATACATCATCTTCATCATGTTGCTTTCCAAAGTGTTCTGGTATGCAGGGTTACGTCGTTTGCCCGTTTCCAAGGCAATTTCCATCTTCGCGGTATACCCTGCTTTTTCTCTGCTCTTTGCCGTGCTCTTCTTGCACGAATGGCCCACTGTGTATCAGTTCTTGGGCTTCATTCTCTCGCTTGTTGGTGTCTACAGGCTGATTGGAGCATCGGTTTCAGCTGAGCAGAAGGATCTTGTATAGTGCCCGGGATGGCAAAAGGTAAGAAGGATGTCTACCGGCAATGCGCTTCCGTCATGGTCCTTCGGCCGTTGAATGTCTGTTCTCCGTCCTTCGCAAAAGCTTCGGAGGGCAAGTCGGATGCCTGCGGAACCCTGTATCAGGCCCTCCTCGTTCATAAGCCACGCAAGAAGGATGCATGGCAATTGCCGCAGGGAGGGGTGGAAGAAGGTGAGAGTATTCAGGATGCTGCGCTCAGGGAACTGAAGGAGGAAGCGGGAATCACTGCGAGGCTGCTCGGCGGATGTCCCCACGTGTATCAGTATGATTTCCCCGCGTCATACCGCAGATTCCGTCCCGATAACGTCTGCGGTCAGAAAGTGCATTATGTCTTCGCACTCGCCGGTGCAGATGTGCGCGTCAGAGTAGACGCCAAAGAGATCGATGCATCGGTGTGGGTGCTGCCGGAGGAATTCGGACGGTATCTCAAGAGGAAAGAGTATTTGGCTCTGGTGAAGACGTTGTACGACGAATGTGTGAAGAAGGCGGGGGATTCGGGTATGCTTCCTCCCTCATGAGGCTTCAGCGTCTCTCCCTTGAGCATTTCCGCAGCTACGAAGCGTTGTCTCTCGATTTCGGTCGGGAGAATGTTCACGTGTTCATCGGTCACAACGGAGCAGGGAAGACGAATATTCTGGAGTCCGTATCTGTTCTGTCGCTCGTGAAATCTTTCCTCGCCGCAGAGGACGATGAAGCCGTTCGCTGGGATCAGCAGCACTTCCGCGTGCGCGCAGAATGTTCGAGTGATGACGGGACACAGTGTTCCGCCGAAGTCGTCAGTCAACTCACGCCACGGAGGCAGAAGGCATGCTTCGTCAACGACGTACGCCGCAGCGTGGGGGAGATGGTCGGCACGCTACCTTCCGTATCATTCCTGCCGCAGGACCTTGAACTCTTCACCGGTGCACCGGCACAACGACGTGCATTTCTCGATCGTCTGCTCTCGCAGGTGTCTCCCGAATACCTCCCATTGCTCCTGACGTACCAGAAAATTCTCAAGCAGAGGAATGCGCTCCTGAAGCACATTGCGCAGGGGTCGGCTGAGCGGTCAGATCTCCCTGTCTGGGATGAACGTCTTGCAGATACCGGTGCCGCAGTCACCGTGCACCGTCTTGAATTGGTCGGCGTGCTCCAGTGCACACTGGCACGTGAGCTTGCAGCTCTTGGAGAAGACTGGCCGGATGCACAGATGCGTTATGAGAGAAAAGGTGATGCCTGTGCGTTGCCCGACATACGCAATGAGATACTCGGATCGCTGCAGGAAAATCTCTCCCGGGATTGCATGCTGCAGTCCACCGGTACCGGTCCGCACAGGGATGACTGGACGATTCTCGTCGGTGGACGATCCATTGCAACATTCGCATCGCGCGGTCAGCAGCGCACTGCCGTTCTCGCCTTGCTTGAATTACAAACTTCTTACCTGGAACTTCGGAGAGGGGAGAAGCCAGTCGTTCTCCTCGACGATGTTTTCTCGGAGCTGGATGACGCGCATCAGACGGCTTTGCTTCAATCGTTTGCGGATCATCAGGTACTCATTACCGCGACGCATGTGCCTCCCGCTCTCGGCAGCGCTGTCCTGTGGCACGTTGGAGAGGGAAGAGTTTCCCGTTCCGAATCTGTGAAGGTGTAAAACCACTCTCAGGAAAAATCAGGTGGATCAGGTCCGGGAGTTTGTCCTGAAGCCCAGAGGGCAGAGGTACTGATTACGCAAGAAGCGTCACGCGCCCCTGAAACGCACCGAATGCCGCGAGAGCCAGAGCATCTGCGGCGTCATCGGGACTCGGTGGTTCTTTCAGGTTGAACATACCCATCAGCATGCGTTGAATTTGCGCTTTGTCGGCATTGCCGTCCCCTGTAATGCAGGATTTCAGTTCCGGAGGCGTCGGTTCCAGGCAGGGGATGCCGTGGCGGGCAATCACGGATAGGATGACTCCACGTGCCTGTGCGACGTCGAGCGCGGTCTTCACGTTGACGGAGAAAAAAAGTTTCTCCACTACCGCGAGGTCCGGTGATGTTTCTTTGATGTACTCCTCAAGGTCGTCCGCGATGATACGCAGCCGTTCGGCGGGTGCCATACCCGCATCCGTTTCGATGGTCAGCCACTCGATGGCGCGGACACTCCGGGCAGATTCCCGTTCCACAAGTCCCAGCCCGACGGTTGCCAGTCCCGGATCAACGCCAAGAATGCGCATGGGAGAAGGATAGCCCGAAACGCCCGAATCTGCTATAATGAAGGGATTTATGACGGATTCCCCGCAAGCGGTCCACCGGCACTTCGTTGCCTTCCCGACATTCCTTGCCGTTCTCGCACTTACGACGGTTTTTTCCAGCGGCGTGCAGTTGCCGGCAGCGTTGACAGGTGATGGCGAACAAGGCGTTCAAGTTCGTTTTTTCAGTACCGGAGCACTCGGAGAATTGTCAGAGGGGGCAGAAGCTCATGAAGACGCTGCGACTGCGATTCTTGAGAAAGGATCGTTGCTGATCACCCATGACGGACTCCTCTCCGTTCAGGCCGGTAACAAGACGTTCTACGGCTTGCACGGTGCTTTCGATGTCACCCGCACCCAGCAGGACGTGACGGTTGCCGCACTGACGACCCCTGTTCTCGTGTCTCAGGGGGATATGCATATGATCGTTCCGGTCGGTATGCAGTGGACCGCGACCCTTGAAGGCACGCTTGCTCCGCTCTCGTCCGGTCCGGACGCGTGGAGTGCCAGCCGCAGTGTGACCCTTCTGCCTGCACACTTTGTCACGGAGAAACTGCGCAGACTTTCACGGTTCCCGAAGGCAGTATCTGCACTTCCTCCTGCGCAGGATGTTGCTGCGGGGCAGAAGCCGCTGCTTTCGGAAGCGTTGCTCCCCGAAGCGTCCGCCGCGGTGGTGCGCGAGTGGAAAGCGAAGGTCATCGGCGCAGTCCGGGCGACTATCGATCGAGGTGATGCGGATGGCATTCGCGCTTTGCTACAGGATGATGCACTGCGCGATGCATTTTCCGGTGATGAAGCTCTCCCCATGCTTGCACTCCTCTTCGGAGAAGCGGCAGGGAAGAATGCATCGGTGATGATGGCATTGTTCGATACGGTATCCTTCGATCAGAAAATGTGGCTTCTGGCGTCTTTTCACCCCGATTTCCTCTCCGTTGCCTGGCTCTACGAACGTCCTGAACTCCCCCGTGAGCCGAAATTGGTTCGCCTACACCTTTTTGTACAGGCACTCAGGACCCTGAATGACGTACCGGGCTCCGCGTTGGGCAAATGGGAAGCGAGCTGGACACAGGTGCTTTCCGCGATGGAGGATCCTGCGATAATGGTGAGGTTTGTTGCATCGACAGTTCTCGACGTCCTCACTCCTTTGGAGGAGCGTGGCTATCCGGAGCGGGCACTCGATACAGCGCATGCACTGGTATCCCTGCTCTCACCGTATGAGGAAAAGGTACCGGATGCAGCGAAAGCTCTTGCAGCGGTTCGCAGGTTCATCGACAGCCGCTCGACCGTCACTCTGCCGGAAGATCTCAGCGCGGATCTTCTCGATCTGCAGGAATCTCGCATGCGCAACGCCGCTTCGTCGTTCTCTTCCATTTCTTCAGTGTCTTCGTCTTCCTCCTCGTCTGTAGCATCTTCCGAGTTTTCCTCAGATGAGGTGATCTCCAAGGCGCATCTGCTGCTGCAGTCATCCGAAGCAGTCTATTCGCTGGAAACTACGATTGAGGCGCTCTCGCCGACGGAAGCGCGCATTACAGACATTGTGTTCGGTTCTTCGCAGGGTGATAAAACCGTATCATTTACGCTGAATATCGCGGATGAAACGGTCCGGAATATCACGATCGACGGACAGACCGGTTTCCCGTATACCCCGAAGTTCGCCTCGTTTGCGGGGTGGGTAAAGCAGTAGGAATGTCGGTGCTACACTGCATGTATGCATGGTGCCGAACTGGCAAGACTGGCAGCGTAGGATGGTTCATGGTGGGCGATGATGGATTTGAACCATCGACCTCGACATTATCAGTGTCGCGCTCTAACCCCTGAGCTAATCGCCCGATTCCAGGATGATTCTATCAGGGGTTAGAGCGCAGTCGCGCTTTTTCTATGGCTCGTCCGCCTGCGGCGGACTCGACCCCCTGAGCTAATCGCCCGTGCTTACGCATAGTGTATTTCCTTATCGGTTTGCCCGAAAGCCCAAACAGGGTATGAAGAAAGGTCGAAAGGGTCAACTCTGTCGGGTGGTTTTTACAGAAGCTCATTTCCCTCTGAGGGCGCTCTCAGAGACGCTGACGGTGTCGATGAGGTGATCATTGCCGATCTGGAGGCTGTCGCAGCGGAAATCGCCATTTCCGAACTTCCTCGGGAGGCAGCAGGGTGATGTAGAGCGGTACCAGGAAAACGAGGAACGACCAGATCGAGAGGAGGAGAAGAACCAATACATGAAAGGTGATACCGAGGACAAAGAACCATTTCTGTGTCGGTCGCCACACGAGTCCGAAGGGCAGAACGAATTCAAAGAAGAGCACCGATCGTACGACAGCATCGTAGAAAGCCATCGGCAGATTCAGGCGGACGAATGAACGTGCGAGCGGAGTGCCCCAGTCGCTGAGGAGCGAGTAGGCGAGGATTTCGCCGGTCTTCCAGTCCGTGAGGCCGAGTTTTTGCCATCCCGAACCGAGATACGTGAGGCACACTTGTACCATCAGGAGTCTCTGCGGCAGCGCACACACCGGTTCCCATGCCGTCCATGATCCTCTTTCGCTTTTCATACGCAGTGACAGCGTTCTGTCTGCACCGCTGCAGAGCAGGACAATCAAAACGAAGATCAGGAGACGATGGAATGTAGCCGGGAAGACGTGAAGGTAGATCTGCCAGAAGTAGAGGCCGCTCACGATCACCGTCGCGATGGAGAGACGCATGTGCCATCCGATCGCCATGCACGCCGCACCGGCGAGCAGTGCGACGAAGAGTGCGACTGTGCCCCAGAACGGAGCGGGCATCAGCAGGCTATTCCAGGGAGGTGCGACTCTGTCGGCATAGAACGGAATCGTCACTCCGTCCGCGCTGAACAGCAGACGCAGGTGTGGGGCGTGGGACGCTGCCCACAGGAAAATAGCGGCACCTGTGACGATGCGCACGATGGCAAGGGCGTGCGGAGGAATCGGTTCGGTCCACCAGTGCTCCCAGCCGGCAAATGCACTGCGGAGCGTCATGGTGCTGTAGCGAGAGGGGTAGACGTGGAGAACGGCTTCAGCCAATCTCTGCTCTCCGGAGAGAGCGGCCAAGTGACGGCGAAGAGTTCCAGCGCCGTATACGGATGTATCCTTTGCTCTTCCCGCAGCATCAGTCCCGCCAGACGGCGATATTGCACCAGCTTTGCTTCGTCTCCCCGGAACGAAGCCAGTTGTACCATGACCATGCGTTGACCGCGCCGGAACGGGAAATATTTTTCAACGGATATATCCCCCCATGTTCCGTCCGGTTTTTTTGCGCGAATTGCTATGTCCTGATTGTTTTTTGCGAAGCGCTGCCACGGAGACATGGACTCATAGCTCCAGCGGAAGAGGGGATCGGGAACGAATGGAATGCGTATCCGCAGCACCGAAAAGCTTATGCCTGCAAGAGAAACAAGCAGGTACCCTGCGATGACAGTCTGCAGCAGAATGCGGCGCAGCATGCCGCCAGTGTAGCAAAAAAAAGCGGAGGCCTTGCGGTCTCCGCTCTTGAGAGCAGTGCGAACCGTATTACCGTGTCTGCCCCTTGCTCAACTGCCTCCAGTGATCACGGATACAGAGGGATTGCTCACCCTTGTCCGTTATACCTTTGCAAGCGTCGCGGGCGGAGTCAGCGCGGCTCTTGACCTGGCGGCGGGCATTGCCGCCGTCGCGGTTGTGCGTGCGGAGCCTCTCGAGATCGTAGGTTCCGATGCGGCGGATGTTCGTCGCAGGCTTGTTCGTGATGATGACGCGGCGCTCGCGGATCGTTCTGGCCTGCGGGATACGGTCGCCGACATTCTGAAGGCGAAGGCGGTCGTTCCTGCGGTGGACGGTGAGGCAGCGTGTCTTTTCACGCCCGGCAAGCTCCATGCAGCGTGCCTGTGCCGCACTGATCGTCGGATCGTTCGTGTAGCGGGCGAAGCCTACGGGAACGAAGGACGCGCAGAGCGCACCTGTCGTGAGGAAGGAAACAGCGAGTTTTGTAACGGACATAGAAACAGGGGGAAGTACGCGAAGGAGTATACGGGGGTGCAATTTGACGCGCAACGTCAATCCACTGCGTGCGGATTGCATATTTTCCATGTCAGGGTCTGCTCGCGTTTGATCACCAGTCGTAGATCTCCGTCACGCTCTGTCCTTTGTCTACATGTGAAATGACCTGTGCGAGCAGCGGAGCGATCGGCAGGACTGTAAGGCCCCGGAATGCGCTGCGCTTGCAGGGAATACTATCGGTGACGATCACCTCCTTGAATGCGGCTTTCTTCATCATCTCCACGGCGTTTCCTGAGAAGATACCGTGCGTGGCGATGGCGTAGACGTCCTTGTTCGCACCGGCTTTGATCAGCGCTCTCTTGGCGGCGATGAGGCTGCCCCCCGTATCGATCATGTCGTCGAACAGGATGCAGGTCTTTCCTTCGATTTCACCGACCAGTTCCAGAACTTCCGATTTCTGGTGCTCCGGACGGGTCTTGTGAATGATGGCGAGTTCCGCGCCGATCTGGTCTGCGAACTTCTTGGCACGTTTGGCGCCGCCTTCGTCCGGTGAGACGACGACGGTATCCTTGAGGTTTTTCGTACGGATGTACTTCGCGAATATCGTCCTAGCCTCCAGTGCATCGACGGGAATGCTGAAGAACCCCTGCACCTGATCCGTATGGAGGTTCAGCGTGATGACGTGATCTGCTCCGGATGCTTCGAGGAGGCTGGCGATGAGCTTTGCGGAAATCGGTTCGCGTGGGAGTGCCACACGATCCTGCCGTGCGTACGGGAAGTGCGGGAGCACAACGTGGATGATCTTTGCAAAGCTCAGCTTCGCCGCCTGGCACATCAGACAGAGCTCGATCAGGTCTTCATTGACGTTCCTTGTCGCGGTTTGGATGATGAACACGTCTTTCCCACGCACGGTCTCGTCGTAGCGCACGTAGCGTTCCCCTCCGCTGAATCCTTTGAGCGTCACGCTCCCCAATGTCGTTTTGAGTTCCTTCGCGATGCTCTCGGCGAGCGCGGGATGCGATGATCCGGAGAAGATCTTCATCGGTGTTATTTTATCATATATCCTCTACCCATGCACCTCCGTCTTTCCCCCTGCATCGGCATGCCCGTGGTGGAGGAGGGTACGGAAGACTTTCTGGGAAGTTTGAGCGGAGTGCTCATCGACCCGGATGTCGGCAGGATAGAGGGCATGTACGTGCAGATTCCGGGATTTTTTTCGCAGCGTGAGCTCTTCTGCGCCTCACAGGACATTCTGCGCTTCGGAACCAGAGTCACCGTGCGTAGCGCCGATGCCGTTTGTCCGCAGGAGGAGTTTATCCGTCTGGAATCCCTTTTCCGTGATCCGCGCACGGTTCTTGGTCAGCGTATTCGCACGGAATCGGGGTCCTACATCGGACGCTGCAGTGACATTCAGTTTGAAACAGGCGGCATGCGCCTCGAGTGGATTTTTCCGCGACGCTCTTTCCGGTGGGGGCTCGCCCTTCCCGTGTCGGACATCATTGAAGTGAAGACCGATGCCATCGTCGTGCGCGACAGTGCAGCACTGGAGAAAGAGATTGAGGCGGAGCCTGCAGCTGACGAGCAGACATCTGTACAGTCGGTGCCGGAGACCGCATAAAAAAACTCCCGGGATTGCTCCGCGGGAGTTTTGCTTTCCGAGTGAGAATGGATCACTGATCCGGCAGGCCTGCAACGATGGAGACAATCGCCTGTGCCAGAAGGATGATCACGAGACCGATGATCGCGTAGAAGATAGCCTTCTTTGCTTTGTCCTTCTCTGTCTCTTCACCCTGCGATATCACGAGGCGGATACCGGCGATGACGATGATGATGACCGCGACGAGAGCCATGAAGCGGAGCACCAGGAAGAGGATATCCAGAATCGCACTGCGCGCAGAATCTTCATCCGTTGCATCGATACCCTCGATGGCCGGAACTTCGCCGAATAAGTCCTGTGCGAATGCCTTCGTCGCAGCGAAGAATGTGTAGGCTGCGAAGGAAGCACGGAATGAAAAGTTTTGGAGAGAATGGATCATGTCGTTGGGTGGAAATTGAATGCATTCTTGCAGATGCCGTTCTCTTGACGCAAGTCCTTTGCAGGGTGTTACGTGCAATGAGGCTTGACACTGTATTATAATAATTTCTTATTCGTCCTCGTGTCCTTCGTTGCTCAGAAAGCCGACGGCGACGAGAATCAGTGCCGGCAATGAGAACCACAGGTCCTGATTTTTCACCATCACCTGCAT
>VGKZ01000039.1 GCA_016866815.1 Candidatus Peregrinibacteria bacterium
TCCGTCGTCCCCGTCACCACCCCCCCCCCACCCCCCGCCACATTCGTCAGTCCCATTGCCGTGGAGACAGTCTCCGAGCCGTAGATGCGCACCATGTTGTCAAACGTGGCTTTGAACTGGGTACTGTCTGTTCCATGTTGATCAGCGACAGTCTCCATCATTCCCCGAAGCCAGGAGATCTTCGCCCCCCGACCCTCTCCCGGCCCCGCCTCCGGCTCCGCCGACCGCATACCTCCGCTCCAGTACTGCGTGCCGTCGGGCAACGTTACCCTGAAGCGAATTTCCGGCAGTCCCGTTGCATCGGCGGGGGATACTGCATTCGCGACGAACTGCGCGCGCTGGTAGCCATCGATCCTGCCCGTATACGAACCTGCCAGATACGGACTTGATGTACTGCCCGTGAAGACCTCCACCGTTATCTGCCCTGCGGCACCGGACGGGTTATAGACAAGGCAGACGGCGTGGAATTGTTCACCTGCGGCGATCACCGGGCGGCTGACCTGTCGGATTTCGTTGAAGCCGCTGCTGAAGCCGGTGTATTCCGTAGGACCGTTCACGAGGTGCTGAACGCTGATCTCCGGATGAAATGCGGTCTGCTCGTTGATGAGAAGGTCGATGTCCGTTGCCGTTCCCGTCTGATACACCGTGACGCCGTTGCCCGATGCGATCTGAACGCCGATCGATTTAGGAGCGCCGGGATGCATGATGATAGCGCCGTTGATGCGCGTGTAGTATTCCTGAGGGAGCGAATGGAAGCCCGTGTCGCTCAGGTACCGCACATCACCGAGGGCAGCCCCTGAGTTCGTTGAATCCGGTTTGAGCAGGGTGTATTCGGTATACGTGCCTCCGGCGTAGCTCATCAGATAGTACTGATTCTGGATGGCGCCTGCAGCGCCGCCCTTGTGGTTGTAGATGTTGTTGCTCCCCAGGATATTCTCGAATATCCGGTACCAGAGAATTTCCCGTATTTTCCCCCAGTTCTCCGTATGCAGCTTCTGCGCCAGGACGATGTTCTCGGCTCTGCTCAGCGCATCGGCCTCAAACAGCTTTTCATCCGCGCAATCGATGAGCATATCGTTCAGAGCGAGTGTCGTATTCTCCGTTGTTTCAAAGAGAATGGCGGAGATGCCGGCGGTGTTCGAGTACACGAGGGGATCGCCGGACCGCAAATCGACCGTGTCGATGTGGAGTCCTCCGCGGAAGAGCATCGCTTTCACGGTAACTCCTTCGGGAATGTCCAGATCCACATAGACGTCGGTCACGGTGTCTTCGGTGTCCGAGAAGTCCAGCGAGGAGAGCGTTCCCGTCACACTGAACGAGTCGGATGCGTATCCCACCGTTCCGGATGCGCTCATGCTGTTCCATGCCGTGAGGCGGATGGTTCCCGTGACATTATCCATCGGCAGCTCCGCGACCATGCCGTTCCGCACTTGGGAGATGCGAACGCCCTGCTCGAATGCTTCCACGGGTCCGGATGTTTCGCCAGCCACGGTTCTCCTCATGCGGTTGTACCCTCCTTCAAAAGTGTCGAGTAATTCCGTTTTCGAAGCGTCACTGTACATGCGAATCGTCACTGTACCGTCGCCATTGCTTCCGGAGAGCTGTGCCATGTTGAAATCGATGCGTGCGTCGTGCGCACCTGACGGATGATCGACAGTGCCGCGGTACCCTGCTCCTGCGTCCTGCGAGACCGTCAATTCGAAGTACGTCTGCATGTGCGGAGAGCTGTAGCGTACATGGAACCATGCGTCCTGCGGTCTGCCGTCGGGGTCGCGCGTATTTTCGCTCGTGACGTACATCATCGCTCTTCCCACGCTCTCGCGTTCCAGTGCCTGCACGCGCTCCGTCAGTGCCGTCTTTTCAGCGGCAAATTCTTCGATGCGTTCCGCGCATGCAGTTCGCATGCTCGCCGCCGCTGCGGCATCAATCACTGCTTCGTCGTATGCGGCTCTGGTGACCATGGATTCCTTCGGAATGCCGGGAATGTAGGTCAGTTCGGTGAGTCGAGTCTGCGTAGTGCCCGCACCTGCTCTCGTCGGTGTGCGCTTGTCGTGACTGAAGGTGTGCAGAGAGGTGACGGTGGCTCCCGTGGTGTCATGCAATACCACTTCTGCCGTTCCCGTAGAGGCAAACTTGGGGAGGGTGAACCGTACTGATTTGCTTCCCGTTGGCACTGCGTACGACGCAAGCGTGCCGTTTTCCACCACGGCGATGCTATAGCCTGCAGGCATGCTTGTTGTCTGGAGATACAGGGAACTATCGGACCGTTTCGTTTTCACGCTGATCGAAGGCGTGATTCTCTGCATCAACTCCTGATCGTGGAAGCGCTTCACGGTGTCGTTTGCACTGCGGAGGAGTGTGTCCGCTTCATTCATCTGTTGGGTTTCTCCGTTGATGCTGGCGTCGAGACGGGCGATCTGCCCCTGCAGCTCGTCGATATCTTCGGCAAGGATTTCCCTCTGATCCTGCAGCACCGCCATGCGCATCATGGGTGCCGGTTGTTCGGAAGTTTCCGTACGCGCTTCGGTGCGGGATTCTCCGGCCAGTATGCGGTCGAATTTCTCAGAGAATTCCGGGTCGGCGAACACCGCATCCATCGCGGAAATGTTTTCCGCTGACTGCACCGGCGTCGCAGTGTCTTTTTTGATCACATCGATGCTGTGAATCGTCATTCCGCCGGCATTGATGAATATCTTCCCTCCGTTTTCCCACTGTCGCTGCGGTTGTTCGTAGGTCCGCTCTTCCCCGTTCGGCATCCGGATGACGGTGCGGTGCGTGGTGTCGTCATCCATCATGGTGATGACGTAGTTTCCGAACGGAACGGCTGCGGAGTCACGGAGGTCCTGCACGGATTCACCGTTGTAATTGAGCCCGACACCGATGTTCCGGCTGCTTGCTTCCGGCATGATGATCAGGGAGTGTCCGGTTTCCTGATTGTATGCCGGTGTGTCGTTATTCAGGTACAGGTGCGTATCTCCTGAGGGAACGAATGTCAGTTGTATGCGTGTTTCGTACACTTCTCCCGGTTGCCGTTGGGGCAGTGCTCCCGAGACGATGTGTCCGCGTCCGCCGAAGGTGATCCAGCTCTCATGGATCGCAACGATTCCGCTCGTCGCGGTGAATGCGGTTTGCATGTCACCGAGGACGGAGACTTCACTTCTTTCGTATTGTATGGCGGAGGATTCCGTTCCACCGGGATTCAGCACACCGACTTCGGCGGCAGGGGCGAATACTGCTCCTGCCCCCGAGAGAGCCAGGCGCTCCTCCAGTTGCATCGCGTAGCAAACAATCTGGTATTCCCGTTCCGGTCGGCGATTGCTCGGCTTCAGGTCTTCGATAATTCCGCGACAGAGCGCACCGACGGCATGTCGTGCGTCGAGTGCCATATCCCAGATGACTTCCCACGGTGTGCGCCAGGATTGTTCACTTCGTTCTGCAGCACATCGTTCCTTGTTCAGCCTATCCCCGGTGCGCCTGTGCTTTTCCTTTTGTACATTCCGGAATCCACGGTGTTCCGTCCCATCGATTCCCATCTGTGCGCATGCATCCAAAATACGATCGATCTCTTCTTCCCGCAGGTCATACGTATCGTCATTCCCTGCAAATCGTTCCAGGAGAGCAATCAGAGCATCCGGTGATCGCAGAGAATCCCTGACAGCAAGAGAAGCGGGGGTGCGGCCGAAACCGAGCATGGAGTGGGTGGGAAAATATCGCCCCCATCACATACCGAGCGCCTGGCATGCGGCAGATCTCCGATGCGCGATCACTATTTTGGATTCACGTTTTTCATTTTTTTCTAAAGGAAAAACTGCGTTCCATTCACTCTTGGAACGGCATCGTTTCTCTCTCTCCTGTCTCCTGTCTCACATCTCAAAGCTTATAGCTTTCAGCTTTCAGCTTACAGCTAACAGCAAACAGCTAACAGCTAACAGCCTACAACCTACATCTCCCCCACATCGAAAACTTCGCAGACATCGCAGTCCTCTCGTCTCTCACAGCCCCCTCACTCCTTCCCCCTGCACCACCTCCATCGCTCTCCATACGATCGTCGCGGCTTCCGCACGGTTCAGGATGCCCGTCGGGTTAAATGTTCCGTCGGGGTTTCCCTTCATGATCCCGAAGGCTTCCATGATTGCGGTGTCCACATACGCGCTGTGCGTCTCGGAAATATCACGGAAGATCACGCCTTTGCTCATGATGCGTTTCAGCGAGAGACCTTTTGCTTCCATCAGGGGAACGCCGAGGACGCGGCTGAGCAGTCCTGCAGCTTCCATGCGCGAAACCTTCTTGTCGGGTTCCAGTGTGCTGAGCGCATCCGTCCAGCCCATCGACCGGAAATCACAGGCTGCCGTATAGGCGTAGTGGTTCTGTGGAACATCCTGATACGGCATGCGACAATCGCCGGAGCCCTGCAGTAAGCGCAGAGACGAGAGGGCGCGATGGATGAGGACGATGAGCTGTCCGCGGGTGAGGGAATCGCCGGCACCGAAGCGGCCGTCGTCGTAGCCGCGGATGATCTGTCGGGTATTGAGCTCGACGATCGGTTTGCCCGCCCAGAGTGGGAGATCATCTTTGAACGGACTCTCCACCGGCACCGGAGCGACCGGTGCGTTGATCCGGATGGTCACTTCATCGCTTCTGCCGTTGCCGTCGGCGCGAACCTGGACATTCCCTCCCGTGTTTCCCGCGCGGAAGGTGCACTGTTCATGTGCGTTGCATGCCCCCGTGAAACTCCCCAGCTCGTTGCCGCTCCGGATGCTCCACACCGCGAGCACGGGAATGGTGTAGGTGACGTAATCGCCTTCTGCAGTGAGAAGGAGCGATTCTCCGGGGTCTACCGCAAAGCCGCCCTGTGTGCGGATGGTCAGAGAACGGAAACCGGAAAGACTGTCCGCAGCGAAGAACGCGGAACCCATGACGGACATCACCGACAGTGTCGCGAATCCGAGAAACACCAGAGTGACGGCTCTTCCGAACATCTTCATCGGGTTTTATTATCCACCCGTTGAGACAATCAGGGAATCGAGAATCGCTTGCACGTCATCGCCAAACAGTGTCTCGACGTCGCTGCGGATGTTCGTGGTGATGTTCAATGTGCCTTCGTGTTCGGGACGTGCGACGATGAAGGACCGCGTCAGCCATGTGCCGTCATGGCGCTCTCTCCTGCCGCTTCCCATCACCGTCCAGTGGCCCTTCCACGGTACTTTTGCATAGCTCACCTGCGTGAGCGACGGGTCGTATGCTGCAGCGGATTCCATGGTGTTCAGCATTCTGTCGATTGCCACGGGATCACAGAGATGCGGATCTTCCGTTGTACTCAGGGTGATGACGGCGAGTCCGTTGGGTTCCTGCAGGATGTCGATGTCGCCCTGCTCATGATTGTCGCTGATGGACCATGAAGAGGGGATGCGAACACGGTAGCGCAGCGTCGTGCTGACGTACGACGTGAAAGCCGCACCGAGATTATCATCCAGCTCACTGTCGATATCCGCCGGTTCCGACTGCGCTGCACCATGCATGCCGTCCTCAGAGGGGAACATGGGTACCTCCCAGCGCTGAACGCCGACAACGACCGTGACGGCACTGAGAATTGCTGCGATACTGACGGGGAGATAGCGTGTCATGTTCTCTGTGTGGATGTCAGAACCTTAATGATATTATACAATGAATAGTAAAAATAGTCAAACATGGCTTTCTCTCAGGAATATCGCTGTTCCGGTACTCCTCGTAGTGATTGCCCTCGTGTTGATTCCCGATTCATCTGTCGGTTTCGAATTGCCGAAATTGTTCTGTGCGGCAGTGTGTGCGGCGCTTCTGGGTGCGGGAAGCCTTCGCGAACCGGTCACCGGCATTCGTTTTCCCGGCAGGACATGGCTCTTTCTTTTTGCAGCGTCACTGATCCTCGCCATTGCGACTTCGATCGCACCCTTGATGAGTGTGACGGGTGCTCCGCCGAGATTTCTGGGGTTCATTGCGTGGGTCGTCTTCCTTCAAATCTTTTTCGGTGCATTGGCGCTATCGAGGACGGCGCATGGTGTGCGAATACTCCTGAGAGGATGTATCGGTGCATTTGCCGTCGTGACACTGTACGGGCTGGTGCAGTATGCGGGGCTCGATCCGTTCGCGGAGGTGTTCGATAGTGCGATGTTTCTCGGTCGTATCTTTTCGACAACCGGACACCCGAACACGCTTGCCCAGTTTCTTGTCTTACTGTTGCCACTCACATGCGTTGCCGTGAATTCCCGTGCTCCGCGCACGGCCTTTTTTCTCGGAGCGTGCGGTCTCGTTGTGCTGATGGCGACGGGCAGTAGGAGCGGTATGGTGGCGCTGGGTGTGATGATCGTGTGCACGGTTCCGTTGATGATACGATCGCTGAGATTATTCATCGATCCGCGACGCATCATCGCGCTCGTCGCATGTGTGGCTGTCGTCGGATTCTCTGTCAGCGTTGGGAATTCCGTCCTCCGTGAGCGCTTTTCCCGCGGCATGGAAGCGGGCAGGAGTGTCGGTGCCCGCAGTATCATCTGGCCTGCCGCAGTGTCCATGATCATTGCGCGTCCCATGGGGTACGGGCCCGAGACCATGGCACTCGTGTCACCACAGGTTCTCCCCAGGGAAATTTTTGCGCATGAATCCCTCGTGTCTACCGTTGATCGTGCGCACAACATCATCCTGGATCTCCTCATTGCCTTCGGTCCCCTCGGTTTCCTTGGTTTCCTTGGCTTCTGTATTTCCCTTCTGTTTGCCGGGTACAAACATCGTACGGATGATCCACTCATACCTGCAGCTTCTCTCGGATTGATCGGATTCTTCGTGACATCGCTCTTCGGGTTTCCCACTGCGCTCACATGGGTGTTTTTCTTCGTTGTCGCGGGCATTCTTGCCGGCACACTCACTGTCCAGCCGCAGTTGCCGGGTTCCGCTCTCGATCGTGCATTCAATGGTGTTCTTCTGCTCATGACGATGGCGCAAATCATGCTCTGCGGACTCGGTATTTCCGCGCGACTGATGCTTTCCGGCGGACAGATGCTCGAAGCTTCTATCCGCGCGCCATTCGATCGCGAAGTGCTCACGCAGGCTGCAGAGACACACTTGCGGCTTGCCTCCCTTCTGCAGGAACCGGACAGACAGCAGGCAGTCGCTACTGCTGATGCGCTCATCGCGCGCCTCATGCGTCTCACCGCCGGTCATGATGGAATCGCCTACGGTCTTCAGGCATGGAGCGCGGGACTGAAAGGGGATCGCATAAGGCTCGATGCATCCCTCGAAGAAGCCCGGAGACTCCTGCCGTGGAGCGTCATCGAACGGAGAGTCGCGGCAGAGGCACTCCGGAGCATCGGTGATTTTGCTGCCGCGGCGCAGCGAGAGCAGTCGGTCAGGGACATCCTGCCGCCGGAATTCTTCCGCGAAGGTTCGGCGCTCAGGAGGATATTCCTGAAGGAGAATCCGTGGCTGATGCAGATCTGATGGCGGGTGCTACCGCATGTTGCGCACCTTCCACCACATGGTGAGCATGGTCGCTCCGAAGAAGAGGAGGACCGTCGCGACGAAGTACGCGAGAAGTTCCGGTGCCGCGAGAATGGCGAGGCCGAAGAAGACGCAGAGGAGGCCGTTGAAGAGCAGTCCGCCGCCGAAAGGCGAAGACGGGTTTCGGCTGAAATGGAAGAGTGGAAACATAGGCATAGTGTAGCAGACGAACGGAGTGTCGGATGCTACTCTGATTCTCGATGACCATGACAGAACTCCATCGGGCGCACGTTGCTTCCCCGGTCGGTGCGCTGGAGGTTGTCTGTACCGATCAAGGCATCCGCAGTATTGCCTTCGTCGAGGGACCGATAGTGTTTGAAGACGATCATCATCCGCACCTTCTTGCGTGCATGACACAGCTTTCCGAATACTTTGAGGGAAATCGAAAAGCATTTCACTCACTGACACTTCGTTATGCCTCCACCGATGTTCAGCGTGACGTATGGGAAGCGCTGATGGGTGTGCCGTTCGGCGAGACCGTCACCTATGCCGAGCTTGCGAAGGCTGCGGGACATCCGGGTGCCGCGCGCGCCGTCGGCACGGCGATGCGTTTGAATCCTCTGGTCATCATTGTCCCCTGCCACAGGGTGGTGCCAGAAGGTGGCGGCATCGGTGAATACGCCAGAGGCGTGAACCGGAAGGAATGGCTTCTGAACCACGAAAAAAATACCAGACGATGAGCAGGATTATTTCTCCGTCACCAGGCTCGAGTACACGCGTGACGTGCGGTAGGCCAGTTCGATGCCTGCCTTGTTGAAGGCTTCGAGGATCTTGTCACTGAGAACGGAAACCACCGGTCTGCGGTCACCGATCGGCACTGTGAACCGCAACGTCAGCTCGATGCCGTCGCCCACAAGCTCGTAGTACACCTGATTGCCCATGGTGCGGTGCGGGATGAAGAATTGCTTGCTCCGGTGACGCGTCTGCCGCTGATCTGCTTCCAGGTACTGTATGGTTTCCTCATTGAGAATGTCGAGAGTGATATCCCTCGCTTTTCTCCAGTCGCTTCCGTAGGTGATGGTGACTCGCATTTCCGCACGGACGAAGTCCGAAGTCGTGGTGTGGTTCATGACCGGTTGCGTCAGGAATGTCGCATTCGGGATGCTGAAGATCTTCCCGGTACGCTCAAGGACCATATGAGGATTATCGATTTGCGGTGAGCCGATCTCGAGCATCGTCGTCCTGAGGAGTCCGTAGTCCGTCACCTCTCCGGTGATCGTTCCGACCGTAATGCGGTTTCCGCGGATGAAGAGTCTGTTATGGATGATCATGAACCAGCCGACGACGTCTTTCACCACGTCCTGCAGAGCGATGGCGAGACCCGCGCCGATGATGGCGAGGGATGCGGCGATCCCGGGATTCTTCGCATAGAGAGCTCCAAGGAGCCACAGGAGCGCAAGGGAGTACACCGTTGCCGTGAATGTTTTTGTGATGGTGTAGCGCTTGTCGACGTCCTTCACCCGGCTGATGATCTTCATGCGGATCGTGCGCTCGATGAACAGGATGATGAGCAGCACGATGACGTACCGTCCGAGACCGATGAAGATGCCGAACTGCTGGAGTCTCTGCTGGTTGACCAGTTCCTGCAGACGGTCTTCCTGGAGCGTCGTCAGGGACTCGATCGCAGAGATGCGCTCTTCGAAGAGGGCTTTCTTCGCCAGGAGTTCAGGATAGGACTGCGTCAGCCGCGTCGTATCGCTGTCGGAAGGGGGTTTGTTTGCCTTGTACAATCTCACCTCCTCCGCGGCGAGCAGGTCCAGGTCCGCTTTTCGTTCCGCCAGTCTGTCACCGAGCGCGGCGACGACGGTGCGCTGCCGTTCGACGGCTCCGATGATGGCCTGTGCTTCTTCACCGACGACGGGTTCTTCCTTGATGGATGCGGCAACGATCGCCTTGAGTTCCGTTTCGATCTGCTTCCGGATATCTGCACGTTCATCCGTGATCAGTTTCTGGATGTACGTATCATCTTTCGCCTTGAGCAGCTGACTATAGAGCGATTGCAGTCTGGAAATGCTGATGCGTGAGCCTTCCTCGGTTTGGGCGAACGCGGTCTGCGCGCTCATGCAAAGGGCGAGGATGACGAGGATGGGAAGACTGCGGCGCAT